>NZ_JACGVF010000069.1:0-221054 GCF_014077085.1 Colwellia sp. MB02u-9 | reverse complement strand
GCTTGGCGCTGCAATGAGAAAGTTAGTACAGATTTGTTTTGGGGTGTTAAAGCACCAAAGCGAATACCGATCTCAAGCAATTTAAATGAGTGTTTGAAATCGGTATAGAGAGATGGTATCTACAATAAATATTTGCTGCTAATATTGTTGGCCCATCGAGTTAATTACTCGCTACACGGTTGACGGACTGAAGTCCGACCTACAAAAAAAAGCTGCGGCTGATATTTGTTGGCCCATCGGGTTAATTGCTTTCTACACGGTTGACGGACTGAAGTCCGACCTACAAAAAACAGCTGCTGCTAATATTTGTTGACCCATCGAGTTAATTGCTTTCTACACGGTTGACGGACTGAAGTCCGACCTACAAAAAATATTTGCTGCTAATATTGTTGGCCCATCGAGTTAATTGCTCGCTAAACGTTTGACGGACTAAAGTTCGACCTACAAAAAACAGCTGCTGCTGATATTTGTTGGCCCATCGGGTTAATTGCTTTCTACACGTTTGACGGACTGAAGTCCGACCTACAAAAAACATCTGATGCCGATGGTAATTAGGTCTTAAAATGACCTCCTGATGCAAATGTATAGGCAGCTACATTACCGATAAAATGTAACCCTAAAAAAACCAGCTATCGCTGGTTTTTTTTATTCACTGAACTTTTGACTATCGCACTACTCTCGAAATAGCGCTTCAATCGACAAGTCTTGTTGACTTAAAATATCACGCAGACGTTTTAATGCTTCAACTTGAATTTGGCGCACACGTTCGCGTGTTAAGCCTATTTCGACACCTACATCTTCTAATGTTGCGGCTTCATAGCCTAGCAAGCCAAATCTTCTTGCTAGTACTTCTCGTTGTTTAGAGTTAAGTTCATTCAGCCAATCTACAATACTATGTTTAATATCATTGGTTTGTAATTTTGTTTCCGGGCTCCCAGCTGTTTCATCTGGAATAACATCTAATAAAACTTTTTCACCTTCACCGCCAAATGGCGAGTCAACTGAAGCAATACGCTCGTTCAAGCGCAGCATTTTACTAACACTTTCCACGGGTACGTTAAGCTCAAAAGCAATGTCTTCAGCCGTTGGCTCATGATCAAGCTTTTGCACTAACTCACGGGCTGTGCGTAAATAAATATTAAGTTCTTTGACCACATGAATAGGTAGTCGAATAGTGCGAGTTTGATTCATAATGGCGCGTTCAATGGTTTGTCGAATCCACCAAGTTGCATAGGTTGAAAATCTGAAGCCACGTTCCGGATCAAATTTTTCAACAGCACGTATTAGGCCTAGGTTACCTTCTTCAATTAAATCTAATAAAGGTAAGCCACGATTGTTATAACGGCGAGCAATTTTTACCACTAAACGAAGATTACTTTCTATCATGCGTTTGCGAGAGCGTTCATCACCTTTTAAGGCAAGGCGAGAAAAGTAGACTTCTTCTTCGGCGGTTAATAATGGTGAAAATCCTATTTCACTTAAATATATTTGTGTTGCATCTAAATTAGACGGGCTCTCTTCAGGTACTTCTACCCCAGTGCTTTTTGGCTTTTCTTTCACTGCAAGATCAGAACATTCTATTTGTTTTTTTATGCCCATGTTATATCTCCCTATTTAGCATTAGCTAAATTTACTGACTAATTATTCACATTAACCTCGAGTTATTATTGGTAAATTTTTATTATTATTGTTTCGGCAAATACTTCATAGGATTAACTGATTTCCCGCGAAAGCGAACTTCAAAATGAAGCATGACTCTTTCAGCGTCAGTATCACCCATTTTGGCAATCACTTGACCGGCTTTTACAACTTGCTGTTCTTTGACTAGAATGTGATCGTTATGAGCATAAGCGCTGAGATAATCTTCGTTATGTTTAACGATGACTAACTTGCCGTATCCTTGTAGCGCATCACCGGCATAAACTACCTTTCCATCTGCAGTTGCTTTCACCGAATCACCGCGTCGCCCCGCAATGTCGATTCCTTTATTTCCTTGCTTTGCGGTGGAAAAATTATGAATAACTTTTCCTTTCGCAGGCCACCGCCATTTTCTAATTTTTTGTGAAAATGCAGTGTGTTGCTGAACTTTTTTGATGCTTTTTTGATCAGATACATTTTTACCATACTCCTGCTTTTTCTTCTGTGCAATAGGTTTTTTTATAACTTTTTGTTTTGACGTATTGAAGGTCTTATTTTTTTGACTTTTTAAGTTAGCATTATATTTACTTTTTGTTAACTTTAATTTTTGTTGCGGATAAATATTGTATGGCGCTTTAATATTATTGATCTTCGCTAAGGTACGAATATCGACATCTGCACGCCATGCTATTGAATATAAAGTTTCACCTTTCTTAACGATATACTCAGTGCCACTGACGCTATTTTTGAGTCTTTGACTAAGAGGAAGAGAGCCTTGTACGTCAACAACAGGTGCAGGTTTATTACGACTTGAACAGCCGTTTAACGCTAATATCATTATTAGCGTTAGTAGGTTATTAGTGCTAAATAAGTTACCTTGCATCCATCTCGTCATAACAAAAATAACGTCCTTATCGTGTCGCAATATAGGCAATAATAATAGCGCTAACAACCGACCAACCTAAGACATCAACCCATTGTCTAATTTTTTGTTCCATCGGTGCTCCGCCCCAACGAATAACACCAGCTACCAGGAAAAATCGCATGCCGCGACCAATCGATGACGCTAATAAGAAGGGTAAAAATGCCATATTTAAAAAGCCAGCACTCACGGTAAATAACTTATAAGGGATAGGAGAGAAACCAGCAATAAATACCACCCACACACCCCATTCACTAAACCACAACATGGCTTTATCAAAGCGCGCCTGATAACCAAACTCAGTAATTAAGGGTTGGATCCAAGGTTCAAACATCAAATAACCTAAGCCGTAACCTACCATTCCGCCAAGCACTGAAGCAACGGTAGTTATGGTGGCAAAACGCCAGGCTTTATCGCGCTGCGCCAGTACCATAGGGGCTAATAAAACGTCGGGTGGAATAGGGAAAAAAACCGACTCAGCAAAGGTCAGTATCGCTAAAATTCTAGGGGCAAACTTATGCTCAGCCCACTTAAGTGTCCATTCATATAATGCAGAAAATATTTTCACAAATTATCCTAAAGCGCCAGGTACCAGAGGAACAAAACGAACAGCTTCAATTTGCTGCTCTTTGTATTCATCGCCATGACGAGTAATTAATTTTAAAACTTGGTTTTGTTCACCAACAGGAATGATCAAGCGACCGCCATCAGCTAGCTGGGCTAGTAATGCCGCTGGCACTTCTTTGGGTGCAGCCGTCACTATAATGGCTTGAAACGGAGCTTTGCTGTGCCAACCTTGCCAACCATCACCATGTTTCATTGCCACATTATGTAAATCCATCGTGCGTAATCTTCGTTTTGCTTGCCATTGCAACGACTTAATACGTTCAACAGTAAACACCTTGGCTGATAACTGCGCCAATATGGAGGTTTGATAGCCAGAGCCCGTACCTATTTCTAGAATGCTGTCTGGCACGCCATCAGCAAGTAGCAGCTCTGACATTTTTGCCACAATATAGGGTTGTGATATGGTTTGCCCTTGGCCAATCGGTAACGCCGTATTGTCATAGGCTTTATGCGCTAGAATTTCAGGCACAAAAATATGCCGAGGCGAACGGGCAATCGCCTGTAATACTTGTTGATTTTTGATGCCTTCAGCCAATAATTTTTGCGCCAGTAATTCTCCACTTCGACTCGACTTTCCGCCGATATTACTGCCTACTCGGGTATTGATATTACTTTGTCTCATAGTGAAAGTTCATTAATCCATTCGGTCATTTTTGCCAGGCTTTTATAAGCGGTCATATCTATGGTTAATGGGGTAATTGATGCATAACCATTGGCTATGGCATGAAAATCAGTCCCCACGCCAGCATCAAGTTCTTTTCCTAAAGGGCCATACCAATAAATATCACGTTGCCAAGGGTCTTGCACCTTTTTCATGGTTTCCGCTTTATGGCGGTTACCTAAACGTGTGACTTGAATACCTTTTAATTCATCTAGCGGCACATCAGGCACATTAATATTAATAATTTGATCACTTGGCAGCGGGTGCAACTGCAAGCGCTCAATAAACTTGGCGGTAACAACGGCGGCGGTTTGAAAGTGTTTGGGATCTGAAGACACTAGTGATACCGCTATTGCAGGCATACCTAAATGGCGCCCTTCTGTTGCCGCGGCTACCGTGCCAGAATAAATGGTATCGTCACCTAAATTAGCACCGTGATTAATACCCGCCACCACTAAATCAGGTTTTGGCTGCATTAATTGGGCGGCACCTAAATGCACGGCATCAGTGGGTGTACCATTGACAGAAATAAAGCCATTTTCTAATGTCTGCGCTCGCAATGGATTCAGTAGTGTTAACGAATTGCTTGCGCCACTGCAATTTCTATCGGGCGCAACTACGGTGACATCAAATATTTTGGCTAATTCGTCAAAAAGCACTTTAATGCCATCAGCATGAACACCGTCATCATTACTCAGTAATATTCTCATGTTAGCTTTTTAACTCCTTGTTGTTATCTACTGCGCTAGTCTGGGTCTTAGTTGCAGCGGCTGTGTGCCTGGCTGCACTAACATCAACCCGCTCAGTCATATCTTTATAGTCGATTAACTCACGCATAATGGTGGTGGCATAAGCACCTGATGGCAAGAAAAATGACAAGGTTACAACATCGTTATCTACGCTAATGTTAGTGTCTTTAATCGTTAAGCGAATACGTCGACGTTCTTGCTTTAAACCAAAACGCGGTAAACCTTCGCAAAATGCTGACTGGCCATCGCCGATGCTTTGCTCAAAAATACGCGCATCGCCTGTGGTCATTAATTCGCCCGCGCCCCACATAGAGGCAGTAATATCTAGATCATGTTCAACTAATCGTGCTTGTAGACTTTCATCGATGACATCAGCAAGAAATACCGACTGTGTTCCCGCTAACATCAAGACGTCACCATTCATTAAGCGGTCGAATTTTTGTTGTTGGATACGTTGACCAACCATTTGGTTGAAAATCAATGAACGTGCAGCCGATAAATACATACCACGTTTTTTCTTGTCTTTAACTTTTTGACCGGAGAATAAGCCTAAGGCTTTTTCAATATTGCCGCCATTGATACCAAAGCGTTGTTCACCAAAATAGTTTGGTACGCCAAAATTAGTCACTACGTGCCAACGTCTTATTAGCTCGTCAATTTCAGTCACGTCACGTAACGTAATTTCAAAACGATTACCGTCTAAACCGCCAATACGCAATTTTTTGTTATGGCGTTTATAGGATAAAACTTCGACACCTTCGATGTTTACGTCACTTAAATCATAACTTTGCTTACCGGGCACATGCACACCAAACCATTGCTCAGTGACCGCAAAGCGATCTTTTAAACCGGCATAGGAAACTAACGATTCTTTCACGGAAAAATATTGCGCTAATTGCTTGGCAACAAAAGCGGTATTGGCGCCAGTTTTTCGAATATGAATAAAAAGATGTTCGCCTTCACCACAAGGTTCAAAGGGTATTTGTTCAAAAACTTTAAAATCTGACCTATGCCGACGCAACAAGCCGGTCGATTTTGGTTTACCATATAAATAGGAAAATTCAGGCAAGGGAGATTGGCTTGGCTCAGCTACTGGCTTATCGCTTTGAACGCTTGGCTCTGGTGCTTTCAATTCACTTTCAACAGCGGGCTTTGGTACTTTTCTTTCGTCTTTTTTAATCGGCTCTGCAACTGTATTTAACTTACTGTTAGGTTCAGTTTTTATCAATAATACAACAGCATGCACGCTAATGCCTTCTTTGCGACCCACATAGCCTAACTTTTCAGTGGTAGTTGCTTTGACATTGACTTGTTCGATATCTGCTTGCAAATCTTCTGCTAAACATTCACGCATGGCTAAAAGGTGCGGTGCTATTTTTGGTGCTTGCGCACAAACAGTAATATCGGCATTACCTAAGCCGTAGCCTTTTCTTTGCATTAAACCAACCACATGGCGCAACAAAATACGGCTCGATATATTCTCGTATTGGTCATCAGTGTCAGGAAAATGGTTACCAATATCGGCTAAACATAATGCTCCTAAAATGGCATCACATAAGGCATGAATAGCCACATCACCATCAGAGTGAGCAATAAAACCAAATTCATAAGGAATAACAACACCCGCTAACACTAATGGCCCTGCACCACCAAATTGATGAACATCAAAACCGTGACCTATTCGCATACTACCTCTGATTGTAAATTATTTTTTTGTTGGTTAAGAATAAATTCAGCTAAAAGCAAATCTTCTGGCTGGGTAATTTTTATATTGTCACTGCTGCCATGGACTAAACCACTTGCAAAACCCGATGCTTCCATCGCTGATGATTCATCGGTAATACTGATCCCTTTTGCTAAAGCCGCAGTAATAGCTGAGGTTAGTTCAAGCGTTTTGTACATTTGTGGCGTCAGCGCATGCCACATTTGGCTACGATCCAAGCTGGTTGCTACTAATTTCGCGGTATTCGCTTGCTTCATGGTATCGCGAACTGGGCTTGCTAATAGGCCGCCATGATCGTTTTCAAGACAGTAGTTCATTAAGCGGGTTAAATCTTGATGTCGAACACAAGGCCTGGCGGCATCATGCACCAACACCCATTGTTCTTGGCCAGCCTGTAAATATTTTAAACCGGCAAGTACCGAATCAACACGCTCTTTGCCGCCAACAACACAAGTAATATTTTTATGATTAACTAAGCTAGTACTAGAAAAATATTCATCATTTTCACCTAAGGCAATAATGACATGAGAAATTGCCTCGTGGCTGAGTAAACGCTGAACGGTATGTTCTAAAATAGTTATGTTTTCAATGGTTAAATATTGTTTTGGACAAGACGAACGCATGCGTTTACCAACACCTGCAGCGGGCACTACGACAGTA
The DNA here is from genome assembly GCF_014077085.1 of Colwellia sp. MB02u-9. Taxonomy (NCBI): domain Bacteria; kingdom Pseudomonadati; phylum Pseudomonadota; class Gammaproteobacteria; order Alteromonadales; family Colwelliaceae; genus Colwellia; species Colwellia sp. MB02u-9. The sequence goes on along the minus strand of NZ_JACGVF010000069.1, from coordinate 214,074 downwards.
AAATGCCCTAATAAGTTACTCATTATCGCAATCGTTCCTTCTTATCGGCATCGTCATCATTAGGAATGACGCGGAAAAATGTCTCGCCCTGTTTGATCAGACCTAATTCATGGCGAGCACGTTCTTCAATCGCTTCGGTGCCAGATTTTAAATCGTCCGTATCAGCATAAAGTAATTTGTTACGTTGCTTTAGCTTGTTGTTATTGGCGAGCTGGCGAGTCACTTCTTCTTCTAATGCTAGATAATCAGGCACACTGTTTTTACCAAACCAAAGTCGGTATTGCAAAAGTACCAGAAAAATGAGTAAAACTGCCGTGATCAGCCGCATAATGTATCTAAAGTCGATATCGAAGAGATAATATTGATACGCTATTATAAATACGTACCGTCTGCTGTAAACACCCAACAAGATTTAAAATCAATTGTCAGGCAAATTTACCCTAGGTTGTTTGAAATTACGCCAATTAATGGTGCAAGACAATAACAATTCTCGCAATGAAGGCATAATTGGCTGCAATTTCTGACCATTTTCCCAACGATGCCCAGCGCATGCTGCGCTCATTACTTTTTTCGTTGGCTTGAGTAAATTCACTTTATGACAAGTTACTTCGCTCTCTTCCTCACTATCTGCTTCAATGTCTGCCTCACTTGCTCTGTTATGCTCATTTTTTGCCTTGTTACCTGCACCGTGGACCGTTTCGTTATCCGTTAAATAAAACCAGCCATAAACATTGGTTCGAAATTGCTGTTTTTCTAAATCAATTCGGTCGATACAATCGAGCACAATATGGCCATTTAACGCGATAGGCACCACTAAACCATGCACTAGCTGTTGGCTCTTATACCAAGCAATAACAGTTTCATCATAAGCCGATAATTGGCTTATTTCAGGTGACGTAGCCACTTGCTTAGCTAACCAACTGGCATTTTGAATATCTAATTCCAGTGGTGTTTGTGCCTTTAATAACGCGAATGCTGTACGTTTAACATAATGAGGTAAGCTTTTAATTCTGCCTTGTAAACTTGCTAGCGCTAAACATTCATTGCGGGCTAAGGTGATTAACTCTCGTTCATAAAGGGCATTACACAGCTCAGCAAAGTCTGATGACTGCTGCTGTGATTGCCATAATAATGATTGAGTGACCATGAATTTAATGACTACTTTAATTAACGCTGATAATTTAAGCATACTTGATTGTGGTTAAAGATAAAATCGCTAAAGCTGATCTGCGCATTGTTTTACCTATAGCATTACGGGTAATAACGACTTATACAGGGCTATTATTTTTAACGGTGTTTTTTTAAGATGTACGACAGCGGTTAAACAAATCTGCGCCAACATGAGTTTAAATTTTAGACCAAACGAGCATTTACAAGTGGTTTGGGTATAATATAAAAATAGTTTCCCCGCCAGTTTTGGAGTAAATAATGAGCGTAATTGAAGTAAAGCACCCCCTAATTAAACACAAACTCGGCATAATGCGTGAAGCCGATATAAGTACCAAGCGTTTTCGCGAACTTGCCTCAGAAGTTGGCTGTCTATTAACCTATGAAGCCACTAAGCACCTTGAAGTAGAAACTAAAACCATCAATAGTTGGAATGGTGAAATTCAAGTAGAACAAATTAAAGGTAAAAAAGTCACCGTTGTCCCTATTTTACGTGCAGGTTTAGGCATGATGGCCGGCGTTTTAGAGCTGATTCCTAGCGCCCGTATCTCTGTTGTTGGTATGTATCGTAACGAAGAAACACTAGAGCCAGTGTTTTATTTTGAAAAATTAGCGGGGCAAATTGAAGAACGTCTTGCCCTAGTGATTGACCCCATGCTAGCGACAGGCGGCTCTATGATAGCCACAATCGACTTATTAAAAGAGCGTGGTTCCAACCATATCAAAGCCCTAGTTTTAGTGGCTGCGCCAGAAGGTATAGCCGCGTTAGAAAAAGCACACCCTGATGTTGAGCTTTATACCGCCGCTGTTGATGACTACTTAGATGACGCAGGTTATATATTGCCAGGTTTAGGTGATGCGGGTGATAAAATTTTTGGCACTAAGTAGTTACTATAACTCAGCGACTTAAAGGTGCTATCTGCAGCATCTTTAAGGTGTTTAGCTCAATTTTTGTTGCGATAACAAACATCGAATATAGTATTTAAAAAGTGGTCGAAAAAACTCAAGTGTGCGCTTGGTAACCCTGTTTATTGGTTAACTACGGCATTGCGACCAGTTTATTAGCTATTTTTTTCATCGCTATCGCAGCATTATTGTCCATACCTCTATTCATCAAAATAATAAAACCATCTTTCTTATTAGGGTCAAAATATAAGGCAGTAAAAACCCCTAAATCAGCGCCCATATGCCCGATTAATCCCATGCTATTATCTCGCCAAAAAAAACGTTGTTTATCTGAAATATCCTTAGGTAATTGTAACCTTAGCATTTCTTCATACATAGCATCTGACAGCAGTTTATGACCTAATGGGTCTTTATTTTCTAGCACAGCAACTAACAGCTTGCTCAAGTCTTTAATACTGCTACGTATACCACCATCTGGATATTGTGGGTTACCAAAGTGAGGATAAGCGACAAAACGCTTACTTTCTGAAGGTGGATTAAAATAACCACTAATAAACAAGTTTAACTCGGCCGACTCAGTGTCACTGCAAATAGCCAGAAATGGAATACACTGTTCAACCTCATAGGGCACAGCAATTTGTGTTAACGACAAATCATGCAATAACCAACTGGTATCCTGCATACCTAATGGCTGAAAGATATGTTGCTGACTATATTCGGCTAAGGTGATACCGGTTGTTACTTCGACTAAATATCCGGCTAGGCCAGCGGCTAAGTTACTGTATTTCCTTTTAGCACCTGGGGCATTATTTAAAAAATATTGCCCTTGGTTATAGTTTTTTCCTGTTGGGGTTAACAAAGATTTAAGGTGTTGTTCTAATGAAATATCAGCATCTTTATTGATGGCATAACTGTCAACATCATAATAATCCGCGATACCTGAGGTGTGGGTAACCAAATGTCTTAGGGTTATTTTTTCATGAGTTATATGAGGATTATCGATTTTAAATGGCAGATAGTCGTTAATGTCTCGGTCTAAAGCTAATGTTCCTTGTTCTACCAACTGCAACAACACCAAGCCCATAATCGGCTTACTAATAGAGGCTATATTAAATAATGTGTTTTCTGTCACTGCTGTGTTCAACTCGACATTAGCTTTACCATAAACTTGTAAAAAAGTGACTTTAGCGTTTGAAATTTTAGCTATGGCTAAGCCCGGAATAGCAGCTTCTTGCATCAAAGCAGGGATATATTTTTCAATATTCTCTATGTTATCGCTAACCGCTTTTTGCTTAGGCAAGAGATACCAAAGCAGTGGCAATAACAAAATAATAAGGACAGCTTTTTTCATGGTTTAGCTCTATGGCTTAAAATACAATATCAGCATCAGCAAGATACAGGCCAAACATAACAAGCTGATTTCATGAACTTTATTTTAAGGTAATAATGATAATTTTGATAAAATCATAAATACTGGCAAATCTGACGACTTATTCACAAGTCTAATATCCAGTAAAGGCGCTGTATTAAAACACTGTGGTGCAGGCAAGGTAAGTCGTACCAAAATTAATGAGTCGGCTTAAAGCCTGATGGTCACAAAAAAACCACTCATAAGAGTGGTTTTTTTAATATTTAATAACGCTTAAATTAGCCGCGGGATTTTGCTACCACAGGTAATAACCCAACTAGCAAACGTAAGCGTCATCACACAAAAAGTTTATGATTATTGGCCTTTGACTTCAGACAAGCCGTTAAATATAGCTTTATCACCTAAAAACTCTTCAATGCGTAATAACTGATTGTATTTAGCAACACGGTCTGAGCGACATAAAGAACCGGTTTTGATTTGTCCTGCGGCTGTGCCTACGGCTAAATCAGCAATAGTTGAGTCTTCAGTCTCGCCTGAGCGATGTGAGATCACGGCGGTAAAACCAGCGTCTTTCGCCATTCTAATCGCTGCTAAGGTTTCTGTTAATGTACCAATTTGGTTGAATTTGATTAAGATAGAGTTACCAATACCTTGCTCAATACCACGGGCTAATATTTTAGTATTAGTGACAAATAAATCATCACCAACAATTTGCACTTTATCGCCAAGTAGATCGGTTTGGTATTTAAAGCCATCCCAGTCTGACTCGTCCAAGCCGTCTTCAATTGAAATGATCGGGTATTGCTCACAAAGACTTGCTAAAAAATCAGAGAATTCGTTGGCCGTAAATTGCTTGCCTTCACCTTTTAGGTCATAAATGCCTTTTTCTGCATCATAAAATTCAGAAGCAGCACAATCCATCGCTAAGGTGACGTCTTTACCTAATTCGTAACCTGCCGCGGCAACCGCTTCTTTAATGACTGCTAAGGCATCAGCATTTGAGGCTAAATCAGGGGCAAAACCACCTTCATCACCCACAGCGGTATTTAAACCTTTTGCAGACAATACTTTTTTCAAAGCATGGAAAATTTCAGCGCCCATACGTAGCGCTTCTTTAAAGCTTTTCGCGCCAACCGGTTGTACCATAAATTCTTGGATATCAACGTTATTGTCAGCATGCTCGCCGCCATTGATAATGTTCATCATAGGTAAAGGTAGTGAGTATTGACCTGGCGTACCATTAAGATCGGCAATGTGCTCAAATAATTGTACTTTCTTTTCCATTGCAGCCGCTTTTGCGTTCGCTAAAGAAACGGCAAGAATAGCATTTGCACCGAAGGTTTCTTTATTTTCTGTGCCGTCTAAATCAATCATTATTTGATCTATGTTTGCTTGCTCTAAAGCACTTTTGCCTTTCAATGCGTTAGCAATCGGATTGTTAACCGCAGCAACGGCTTTTAATACACCTTTACCTAAGTAACGTGATTTGTCGCCGTCACGTAATTCAAGTGCTTCACGAGAGCCAGTTGATGCGCCAGAAGGAGCAGCAGCTCGACCCCAAGCACCCGACTCTAAATAAACGTCAGCTTCAACTGTTGGGTTGCCACGAGAATCCATGATTTCGCGTGCGATAATTTTACTAATATTAGACATTATGTTCCTTATTCCTTACTAGCTAGGCTAGGCAGGTTATAAACGTTAAATTAAAGGTTAAAATTGCTTAAAAAAAACCGTAGCAATAAGCTACGGTTTTCATGAGTTTGATTTAACTTGCTTGCTGCTTTTGATGTTCAAAAGCAGCGGCGATAAAGCCAGCAAAAAGCGGGTGACCATCACGAGGAGTTGAATTAAACTCAGGATGGAATTGCCCAGCAATAAACCAAGGGTGATTAGGATTTTCAATCACCTCAACTAATGTTTTATCCGCAGATAATCCCGAGAACACTAAACCTGCTTTGCTTAATTGTTCACGGTAGTTATTATTTACCTCAAAACGATGACGGTGTCTCTCATAAATTGTTTCACTACCATATACGTCATATGCCTTGGTACCTTTCATAATGTGACACAATTGTGAGCCTAAGCGCATGGTTCCGCCTAAGTCAGATTCAGCATTACGGTATTCAACTTTACCTTCTTCATCTAACCATTCGTTGATTAAGCCAACAACTGGGTAAGGTGTTTTGGTATTAAACTCGGTACTGTGTGCGTCAGTTAAACCGGCAACATTACGGGCATATTCAATCAATGCCACTTGCATACCTAAACAAATACCCAAATAAGGTATTTTATTTTCACGCGCATATTGTGCGGTTAGAATTTTACCTTCAACACCACGTTCGCCAAAGCCACCAGGGACTAAAATAGCGTCCAAACCTTTAAAAAGCTCAACCCCTTTAGACTCAACGTCTTGTGAATCAATATATTGAATTTTAACTTTTACTTGGTTTTTAATGCCGGCATGCTTTAACGCTTCATTAACTGATTTATATGCATCAGGTAATTCGGTATATTTACCGACCATACCAACAACCACTTCACCTGATGGGTTAGCTTCTTTATAAAGTACTTGCTCCCAATCAGATAAGTCAGCTTCGGGAACATCAAGGCCAAAACGCTTAACCACTAACTCGTCAGCGCCTTGCGCTTTAAGTAAGGCGGGCACTTTATAAATAGAGTCAACATCGCGCAATGAAATAACCGCTTTTGCTTCGACATTAGTAAATAGTGAAATTTTAGCGCGTTCATTAGCGGGAATAGCACGCTCACTTCGACAAACTAAAATATCTGGAAAAATACCGATTGAACGTAATTCTTTCACAGAATGCTGGGTAGGTTTAGTCTTGATTTCACCGGCGGTAGCAATATAAGGCACTAAGGTTAAGTGCATAAACATCGCACGTTCTCGGCCTAATTCTACCCCTAACTGACGGATAGCTTCTAAGAAGGGTTGTGATTCAATGTCACCCACAGTGCCGCCAATTTCAACCATGGCAATATCGTAGCCTTCAGCACCTTCAATCACTCGACGTTTAATGTCGTTAGTAATATGAGGAATAACTTGAATAGTGGCACCTAAAAACTCACCTTTACGCTCGCGCGCTAGAATATCTTGATAGATACGGCCCGTAGTGAAGTTATTACGCTTGGTCATTTTGGTTCGAATGAAACGTTCGTAGTGACCTAAATCTAGATCGGTTTCTGCTCCGTCTTCGGTAACAAAAACCTCACCATGCTGAATTGGGCTCATTGTACCCGGATCAACATTAATATAAGGGTCAAGCTTAAGCATGGTAACTTTTAAACCACGTGCTTCGAGAATTGCGGCTAGTGATGCTGCAGCAATACCTTTACCAAGAGACGATACAACGCCGCCAGTAACAAAAATATATCTAGTTGTCATGCGATACCCAGAGTCAGGAAAAACAGAAATTTTGCACTAAATTGATTTGATGTTTGGTTAACAAATAAATTTAGTAGGACGGGAAAACATTATACTGAAAAGCCGTGTACACAACAATATGATCAAGGCATCTAGTTGCACAAAATTTCATTTAAATACTCAATATTGGCCTTAAAGCATGATTGTATATATTAAAAAACGGGGTAAACTGGTGTTTTCCTTTGCAAAAAATAAAAATTAATCATTATGACTCAACTACAAAAAGTATTAGATGCTATCGACACCATAAATAAAGCCGATATCAACACCACGATTGTTGACGGCATTAGCCAACCTAAAGAGCTTTTGTACGGTCAATACATGACAGCTTGCCTTGAAAAATATTGGCCAGATGCCAGTGAAAATTTACAGGTTGCGGTTCGTGCACAACACGTAAAACGCTGGCACTTAAAACGTACCGACTTCGCCATTGGCAAAAAAGGTTATTTAACCTGGCGTAAAGAATTAGGTGTTTTTCATGCGGCTACCGCTAAAGCCCTAATGCTTGAGCATGGCTATAGTGAAGACGCCGCTGAAACTAGCGCGACGATTATTCGTAAAGAAAACTTAAAATCGAACAGTGAAAGCCAAACCTTGGAAGACGTAGCCTGCTTAGTGTTTTTACAATACTATTTTGATGCCTTGGCCGCTAAACATAAAGAAGAAAAAATCATTCGTATTTTACAGCTGACCTGGCGAAAAATGTCAACGCAAGGCCAAGAAATTGCCTTAAGCTTAACCTTACCGCCCCATTTAGCGCAGCTGGTGGTTAAAGCACTGGCTTAGTGCTTTAACCTGTAATATTCAACATTTATTCCCCCTGAGCTTTTGGCTACTTGTTCAGGGTTAGCTTTTTCAGGGGTAGATTTTTCAGGCGATTTACCTGCTGGCCTATAGTTTGTTAATGGCATTCACAGATTGCTATTAGAAGTAGGTAAACGCCAAAGAAAAATAAATGGCCAGACAACCAAGGCAACCACTAACACCTTTAACCAAATCGTAGGCAAAATATAACCCGACCACAATACAGCAACAACCATTGAACTTAAGGCTAGCACTTTTGCGCGTTTTGGAATGCAACGAGATTGCTGCCAATGATAAATCAATGGCCCAAACACTTTATTGGCTAATAGCATGTTATACAATCGCGGCGACGACTTAGCAAAACAGGCGGCGGCAACCAATAAAAAAGGTGTGGTGGGCAATAAAGGTAAAAAAGCGCCAATAAAAGCTAATGCCACAAAAAACATTCCCACTATCTTTAACAACATAACGTTATAGTACCCTCAGACTTGAGTTAAAATCCGCCGTTAATCTTCAATTAACTAGCGCTCAGTATTTCAGCCAAATAAATAAGCCCCTAAGATTAAAAAGACCGCGTTCATTAGCATCAAAATGGCTACATGGTAACTGATATCCGCTAATATTGCCGCTTCAGTGATCATTTTACGCGCACTAGCCACTAAATAGATTTAAGGTTTCTTTAATCGTAAGAAAGTCTTATAAGGCGGTATGCTGAAATACAATGCCAACTTTTTGCGATATTGACTCATCAATGGGCTTAGCGTAATAAAACACTGGCCTTTGCTCGCTTTGATAATACCTTTCATGATTTCTATAGCAGTAGTTTTGCCAACACCCTTGAGTCCGAGCAAGCCAAAACAATGACCTTTTTGAATCACAAAGTTTATATTGTGTACTGCAACAACATATTTATAACGATTGGTTAAGTGCTCAACGCAAAGTGCTCAATGCGAATAACTTATTGCAGGGCACGCCTCAATATAACCTAGCTTGTTTTCTAACCGTTCACTTAACCTATTAATACCAACACAGAGACACCCACAAATGATAATAATTATCATTTGCATTTAGTTGTGTTTTCAATTATTGTTTTTAACAAAGCTGTTTTATCAAAAATATTAAGGATGAATAATGGGATCAAGACAGATAAATGAAGGCTGTAGAGGTAAAGTCAAAGTTGAAATTTCAGCTTTATTGTTAGCAAAATTAATTAGCTCAGGCGCGTTAACAGGCCATAACTGTAGATGCCTAGACAACAATGCCCGTAGTACCTTATGGCAGTCGTTGCTGAACTTAAGTATTAATTCAACAACTAATTTAACGACTAACTTAAAAAGCGCGGAGAAATAAAATGACCACAGAACCACCTATTGTTGATATTTACTATTTGGAAGCTTGGCTAGAAACCTTCGTTTGTTGCTGCAAGCCATCAGCAAACAAACAGTCACTGGCAAAAATATGTGTTGCGATCAATGCAATTATGCAACATGAAGACTTTGATCAAATAGCTGATCATTATTGCAGCTATCATAAAATGAAAAATTATTGGCAATGGCGTTACGACCTTGCTTAATACCCAGTTGATTAATGACCTGTGCATTTTTAATCAACTGGGTATAACACTGACTATTTACAATTTATGGGCTAGCACTTGATGAGCCCTAATATAATTGATTAGGTGTAGGTTTAAGGCTTTTTTACCGGTAAAACCATACTGTTGGCAAACTTTTTCAATACTATGTTTTTGTAAAATACGCGCAACTAAGGGTAATACTTCAGGGTTAAACTGTTCCGTACAATGCCTTAATAGCCATTGGTGTAGCGCATAAACACAGCTGCTAAATTGACGTTGGCCAGAAGTAAAGTCGTTAACGCTTTGCAAAATATCACGCGCTAGTACCGACGTTTTCAACGTCTTATTACCCTTGAGCAATTGCCAGACTAATTTTGCTGGCATATGGGTAAACTCATCGGTTAGCCAATAATCAAATTGTTGGTAAAACTGCTCAACAATCACTTGCTGTAAGTGGCTAGCATTAGGCGTTAAGGCTTTAGTCACCAAACAAGAGTGCTCACCACTGGCTTTGTCTTTACTAAATCCTACTCGGGCAACGGCGAAGCCAGCTTGCTGCCAAAACTTGAGCAAAGTAGCGTTGCCCGCAAAACTAGCGCCAATAAAGTCTATGCCTTGGCGTGTAATATGGCGTTCAATAGCACTTAAAAAGTGTCTACCTAAGCCTTGCCCCTGAAATTGAGGATGTATCGCAATACGCATCACACGTTGATAACTATAATTAAAACTTTCCTTAATACCACAATGCATCAGTAATGATTGTGGTAAAAATTGATCGCGTAACCGACGCTGATTCTCACGAATTAGCTCAACCAGTTTTTCATCTGCATGCCCTTCTCGCATCAGCATAACAACACCTAAAATATCGTTTTCACGTTTAAGTACAAACAATGATATAGCGCTATTGTTTAGCAGTAACTTTAGATCACTGGGTGAGGTTTGATAGTGAGCTGTTACTAACACCGCAAAAATTTGCTGTAAAAGCGTTTCGTTTTGCAGTAGTTGTGCGGGGGTAACAAGCTCGGTCACTAGCTTATATTGCGAAAGTAAATCACTTTGCGCTTGCACGTTATTAGCCAGACTTTCAGCCCCAACTTTAGCCTCACTCTTGATCTCACTTTTGCTCTCTCTTTTAATTTCAGGGATAGCATTATTCATGGCTAAGAAAGTGTTAGGGTAATTAGGCAATTTGGCGTTTAGCAAACAACTAGCAAAAACGAATTGCTCGAGCGGATCATCACTTGCCCAGCGAATAGCTTCATTAATGTGCATTTTGCGCCAATTCGGCATCAATCGCTGCAGCACCAGAGCAAACTTAAGACTAAAGCCGCGACCTGCGCCTTCATAACCATGAATAGTCGTGGCAAATATTAAGCGATGATAATGACTGAGTAATTGCTGCAAAAGATAAACAGGCAAAGCGGCAGCTTCATCAACCATGACTATACTGGCTTCGGGTTGCTCTTTTAACAGCACATCGATAGCATAAAAAACAATACTGCCGTTGGCATGCTCAACACTATTTATACCCACTTTGGCATCAGGCAAGTGTGTTTCAACTTGCTGAAAAAAAACGTTAAGTGCTGATTTACTTGCCGCCGTGATGATGATTTTTAGTGGCTGTTTAGCATTAGCCAACATTTGACACGCAGCCAGAGCTAAAGCTGAAGACTTACCCCGACCACGATCTGCGGTTAGTACCAAAGGCCTATCTCTATGACCCGACAATACCTTGAGCATAGCCTCGACCGCTAACACTTGTTCTTGAGTGAAACAGCCGTATGGCAGGTTTTTCACTTGCTGAGCAGTGCTTAATTGTCCATCGTCAACAAGATTGTCTTGCGCTGTTTTATTGAAAGACAATAACGCTGGAAGTTCGATTTTATCTTGTTTAATGAAATAACCATGTTCAGCGGATAATTGCAGCATAAAACGTTGAAGGAAATAATCTTGCGATTGTGCCTGGTTAACTTGTTCGACTTGCGACGGCTTTAATAAAAGTAAAAATACGCCACCAGCCACTAAAGTGCCCGAAAGCGCGGCAAAGGCATCAACATCAAAATCACTGTCGACATGGCGGGAATCATGCTCATCAACCTTACTTTCTACCGCAAATACAATAACGTCTTGCTCAGTACCTAAATACTGAGCATAATTTTTTCGATTGACTGAAATTAACTGATTAGCGCGGCTAGCATGCGCAAGTTCACCATAGACAAGACCTTGTTTATCGCGCTTCTCGTTTGACTCTTGGGCGGATAAAAATAAAGTTAAACTTGTCTCAAGCTGTTCAGTAGTCCAAGCAGCATCACCCACTAACACCACTAAACTACGCCAGCGCTTAGCCTGATTTTTTTTCTGTAACTGCAAACACCAGTGAGAAAAACTTTCTTTTGACATGCTATTTAACCTTAAGAAGTATCTTGGCTAACACCAATAGATATATACCCAATTCATTGCGAGGTGCAGCTTAGCAGAGCACTGATCTAAGCACTAATCAAAGCTAAATAACTGTACGGTAGAAAATCATCACTTTAGCATTTTTAGTACAACATTTTTTTAGAATAAAAATAATTAGTTGAAAATCTACCATTAGTTGCCTATGTTCAAATTATCTATCTTTGTTAGATTTACTATGATGACAATCATGACAATGAGTACGATTAAATTTAACCCTTAGCTAGCATTAACAGGTTTAAGCCACTATTTATTGTAATTACAGAAAATACTGTAAAAGCCTTAGGTATAAAAAATGTGCGACGATTTCACAGATGACGCTAGCCTAAACTTCGAACAGGACAGTTATGACAAAGACTTGCCTAAAGGCAAGCAGGCCAAACATAACAGCGAAGTCAGAAAACGCATTGACGACTTATTAGCACAAAAACGCCTCAAAGCATTACTCGATGACATAGACAATTGGGATATCTAATCCATGAGGTGGCGCAAAGTTAAGTATTAACACTCGGTTAGAAGCCCACAATAAATATTATCGATAATATTTTATCAGTAACGATTTGTTTATCACATAAAGCTGATATTATTAGTCTAATATCTACGCTACTTAATGATCCTACATTATGACTTTATTTGAAAAATTGCGCTGCTTATTTACCTTTGGTCAAGGCGTTGCCTTACCATTACCACCCATTGATGAAAATGCCGATCCTTTTTCATTATTTAAACTTTGGTTTGATGACGCCAATAAGTCGGGTGTTTTACTGCCTGAGGCAATGTCTGTCAGTAGTGTAAGCCAAGACGGGCAACCAAGCTGTCGTATGGTGTTATTAAAAGAGTTTAACCAAGATGGTTTTATCTTCTATACCAATTACAGCAGTAGAAAGAGCCAAGAATTAAATAAAAATGACAAAATTGCACTGCTATTTCACTGGAATGTATTGCAACGTCAAATTCGCATTGAAGGCTGTGTTGAAAAAATCAGTGCTGAGCAGTCAGCAAAATATTTTCATAGCCGTGATCGCGGCAGCCAAATTGGCGCTTGGGCATCAAAACAAAGTAGCGAAATTCAAACTGATACTGAACTGGCTGATAGCGTTACTTATTACACCAAAAAATTTGCTGGCAAAGCAGTACCTTTACCTGAGTTTTGGGGTGGCTGGCGCATTAAACCAAACTATATAGAATTTTGGCAAGGGCGAGCGAGTCGTTTGCATGACAGAGTTTGTTTTAAACAACATAACAATCAATGGAAAAATTTCAAACTGCAACCTTAAACGCCATAACCTTAAACATAGTAGCCTTAAACTTAGTAGCCTTAAACACATTAACAATTTAATGCCACTAAGTGGGTTCACCCATGCCATCACGCAAAAAAGGAGCACATAGCTCCTTTTTTAATATTGTGTCTGTTGTAAAGTTATCCGACTAAAGCTAACAATATACCGGCAGCAACCGCTGAGCCTAACACACCAGCAACGTTTGGCCCCATCGCATGCATAAGTAAGAAGTTATGTGGATTAGCCTCTAAACCAACCTTGTTAGCGACACGAGCAGCCATTGGCACTGCCGATACACCCGCGGCACCAATGAGTGGATTAACTTTTTCTTTAGCAAATTTATTCATTAGCTTCGCCATTAACACACCCGTAGCAGTACCAATAGAAAATGCTATTGCGCCTAACGCGAGTATGCCTAAAGTTTTAGCATTTAAGAATTGATCAGCGCTTAACTTAGAACCAACACCTAATCCTAAGAAGATAGTGACAATATTAATTAACTCATTTTGTGCTGTCGAACTTAGGCGGTCTACCACGCCACACTCGCGCATTAAGTTACCCAAACAAAACATCCCCACTAACGGCGTTGCTGCCGGTAGAAAGAAAATTGTCATCATTAAAACGCCAAGTGGGAAAATAATTTTCTCAACTTTTGTGACATGACGTAATTGCGCCATCTCAATTTTACGTTCATCTTCTGTGGTTAATGCTCGCATGATTGGCGGTTGAATAATTGGTACTAATGCCATATACGAATAAGCGGCAACAGCAATCGCCCCCAGTAAGTCAGGAGCAAGTTTTGACGCTAAAAATATCGCGGTCGGACCATCTGCTCCGCCAATGATAGCGATAGCTGAGGCATCTTTCATAGAGAAGTCTAGACCAACAAAGTTCAACGCTATGGCACCAAACAAAGTGGCGAATATGCCAAATTGCGCAGCAGCACCTAATAACAATGTTTTAGGATTAGCAATCAGCGCGCCAAAATCTGTCATGGCACCAACGCCCATAAAGATCAGTAACGGGAATATGCCGGTATCAATTCCAGCGTAGTAAATGTAATGCAGCAAACCACCTACTTCAGAAAAGCCGGCAGCAGGAATATTAGTTAAAATAGCACCAAAACCCATCGGCACTAATAATAGCGGTTCAAAGTTACGGGCAATGGCAAGATAAAGTAAACCACAACCCACTAGCATCATGATCACTTGGCCTAATTCAAAGTTTGCTAGGCCTGTAGACATCCACAATAATTTTAAAGAATCCATGGGTTATCCTATACCAAGCTTAACAAGATATCACCAACGGCGACTGAGTCACCTTCTTTGGTGTGAATAGCTGATATTTCACCGGCTGTTATTGCCCGGATTTCAGTTTCCATTTTCATCGCTTCCATAATGATAACCACTTCGCCTGCTTCGACTTCGTCACCTTCATTTACCAACACTTTAAAAATATTACCCGCTAAAGGCGCTTTTAAAGCTTCACCATCGCTTGAACTTGCCGCAGGTGCTTTGCTCGCAGGCGCAATAGTATCTATTGAACCTCCAGGGGCAACAACAACGTCAAAGACTTTACCGTCAACACTTACCGCGTAACTTTCAGGGCCAGTGTTTGTTGAACTCGTCGCTGGTGCTGCAGTCGCACTTTTAGCAGAGGCTTTAGTCGGTGCGGGCTCAAAAGCATCTGGGTTATTGCGATTGGTTAAAAATTTCAAACCAATTTGTGGGAACAATGCATAAGTTAGCACATCATCGATAGTGTCTTCAGCTAGCGTAATATTTTTCTCTTCGGCGATTTGTTGCAATTCAACCGATAATTTATCCATTTCTGGGTCAAGTAAGTCTGCTGGGCGACAAGTAATTGCTGCTTTGCCATCGAGCACTCTTGCTTGTAATTCAGCATCAACTGGTGCGGCAGTCTTACCGTACTCGCCTTTTAATACACCAGCCGTTTCTTTGGTAATTGACTTGTAGCGTTCACCGGTAAGGACATTTAATACCGCTTGAGTACCAACAATTTGTGAAGTCGGTGTCACCAAAGGAATATAACCCAGGTCTTTACGTACTTTTGGAATTTCTGTTAGCACTTCATCAAGCTTATCAGCCGCGCCTTGCTCTTTTAATTGACTTTCCATATTGGTTAGCATGCCACCAGGTACTTGTGCGACTAAGATACGCGCATCAATACCCCGCAAGCTACCTTCAAACTGGGCATATTTTTCGCGCACTTCACGAAAATAAGTGGCTACTTCTGCTAATTTAAGCATGTCTAAGCCAGTATCACGTGCTGTACCTTCAACAATAGAAACAATAGTTTCTGTTGGTGAATGGCCGTAAGTCATACTCATTGATGAAATAGCCGTGTCGATCACGTCAATATCTGCATCAATGGCTTTCATGTGTGTCGCAACACTCAAGCCTGTTGTGGCATGACAATGTAGTGCAATAGGTAAAGCAACAGTTTCTTTTAAACGGCTAATAAGCTCAGCGGCATCGTAAGGCTTCAACAGGCCAGCCATATCTTTGATACACAAAGAGTGTGCGCCCATGTCTTCTAGTTGCTTAGCCATGGTTAGCCAGCCTTCAAGGGTATGCACAGGACTCTCAGTATAACTTAAGGTTCCTTGAGCATGCGCGCCAACTTTTACCGCAGCTTTAATCGATGTTTGTAAGTTACGCACATCGTTCATCGCATCAAAAATTCTAAACACATCAATGCCATTAACGTGAGCGCGCTCAACAAATTTTTCTACCACATCGTCAGCATAATGACGGTAACCTAGAATATTTTGACCACGAAACAACATTTGCTGTTTTGTTTTTGGCATCGCCTTTTTTAGCGCTCGAAGACGCTCCCAAGGATCTTCACCTAAATAACGAATACAAGAATCAAATGTTGCGCCACCCCAAGATTCAATTGACCAATAACCAATTTCATCCATTTTAGCAGCAATGGGTAACATATCTTCCAAACGTAAACGTGTGGCGAGCAATGATTGATGGCCGTCGCGTAAGACGACTTCAGTTATTCCTAAGGGCTTAGTCATGGTCATTTCCTATTTCTGTGCAGAATGTTGTTGACGATATTGGGTAACAGCAGAAGAGATTGCTGCGACGACTGCCGGTGATACACCGTTGCCATCTTGTTTTTTATTGTTTTTTTTACTTGAGGCTCTACTTTCAACAATCGCATCAGGAAATTTTGTTGCCAACCTAACCAGCACAACCTTGATAAAAACAATCAGCAAACCTAAAAAGGTAAATACAAATACCATACCGGCTAGCATTAAAGTACCTGCTTCAATAAATAACTGTTGAAGATTTTCCATTTTTTTACTCTCAAGCAATTTTATATAATTAGAATAATCACTCCAATGTGTAAAAAGCAAACAAATTATTACAAATTGGTGAAAAAAAACAATGTCAAGCTAAAATAGTTCAAAAAAACAACTAAATCTAATGATATTTCGTCATTATTTTATACAAAATGGTATATCAAGTAAATTGTATACAATATCAAATCCATGAATAACGGTTATTAGAAAAAGAAAAACAAGGATATTATACAATATACAAAAATTAAAGCTGACACTAATTAACCACCTTGGTTTGCTTAAAAAAACTACATTAATCACAAAGAATCATTATTTCATGGTCAATAATAATCTAAAAAAACATCTACTGATTAGACTAAATAATGGCTTATTTAGACAGTATTAAAATAATAGCAATGCATATTTTTAGTTTCAGATAAATGTTGTTGATAATAAGAATGTCGATCAAAAGTTTTTTAAACTCACCTTTGGTTAGTTCAGAGGCAAGCCAATAACTATAAAAATACTCAACCAAATGAGTGTCTAAATTACACTGACTCAAAAAAAATATCCAATAGTCACAATGTTTCACACACTTTGCTTAAGCTAAATTGAATATTTATGGCACATTTATGGCACTTAGCCCACTGACACCTATTTGACTAATTAAGTGCTCTACTTTTTAATCCGGAACAATGACTGAATACAAGGCATAAAATTTAATCAGTCGTTATTTATCTTATCTTATAAATTTTTATGACGCTGTAACTTTTCATTTTAACCATTCAAAGTGAACAGGTAATTCATCAAGTCACTATAAATCCAACAGAGATAAAACTAGCTTTAAAATCTTTTTGAGGGAGGTTATCGCAGATAAGTGGTTGGCAATAAATTTTAGGCGAAAAAAAACCAGTCATTAGACTGGTTTTTTCAATGTGGCGGACGCGGCAGGAGTCGAACCTGCGACCGCCTGGTTCGTAGCCAGGTACTCTATCCAGCTGAGCTACGCGTCCGCAATAAACTGTTTTTTTATATCTCATGCTTAGGAGATGACAAACTTGTACAATATTCATTTTTTAACTAGCGTCAATACTTGCTAGTCTTTATTATTTAGCCACTTAAAGAAAAGTGGCGGACGCGGCAGGAGTCGAACCTGCGACCGCCTGGTTCGTAGCCAGGTACTCTATCCAGCTGAGCTACGCGTCCTCAAATCAAACCTGTTATTTATATCTCTGGTTCAAGAGATAACGAGCTAAACAATATTCCCTTAGGTAGACAACCTAGTAAATACTATATACACCCGCAGTGAACTAATTAACTATCGTTGTTCCTACGATGCCAATCTAAAAAATTGGCGGAGAGGGAGGGATTCGAACCCTCGATCCGGCTACAAACCAGATACTCCCTTAGCAGGGGAGCGCCTTCGGCCACTCGGCCACCTCTCCAATGGGGCGAATCATAAGGGATTATAAAAATAAGTCAAACTTTTTCCCGCTTTTATTCCTATTTACCGACTGTTTGGTGACAATTCAAACAACCCGGTCACTTTTCAAACGTTAACTAACGAAAAACACGCTGAAATGGTCTACCTAATTTTATTGCTAGATCAAAAAAGCCGACTGATGTCGGCTTTAATTATGAGAAAGTAATTAGATTTCATTACCTGAGGCTTCACCCTCACCTTTTTCAGATTGTATTCTCATATATATTTCTTCGCGATGAACCGAGACTTCCTTTGGGGCGTTAACACCAATACGTACTTGGTTACCTTTAACACCCAACACTGTCACTGTGACATCGTCTCCGATCATCAACGTTTCACCAACTCGGCGAGTTAATATTAACATCTTAATTTCCTTTATGTTTAAAAACGAGATCCACTAAATATATATAAGCTAGTAACAAATTAAATTTAGTCTACTATTTGCAAAAGTGCACTAATGTTCACAATAAGCATCTAGAATACTTATCAAACATTGACGATTCTATTCACCATATCGAATTTTCAATATTTAACAAAAAACTTGCAGAACAATCGCAGAATGCAATTGCAGCAATTACTGCTCATATTAACAACCTTCATGAAACAATAAACACTTTATAAGTAAGTTTTTGTAATTTTTCATCAAAAATATATGAATAACAACATGATAGTCACACCCTGTTAACAAAAGACCTTGAAGGCGGATAAAAAATTCGAGCTGATTGTAAATTATTATTTATATTCAAATAATAATTTGATGTATTTATACTTACAGCGAGTGCATTAAGTTAGTTCAGTGGAGAAAAATTTTGCAATGGATCTTATTGATGTTCCTGTCACACAAGCTCCTGAGCATCGACATACTAGGATATATTAATGCCATAGAGCCATTGGATGGCTAGGAACGACTATGCCCTCTAAATATAACGTACATGCTATTTATGCGCTCTTGTGCAGCTGTGGAGCCATGAATGGCTAAGAACGGCAATCCACTCGCCAGACTAGGTACATTCTATAGATAAAAAAAAGGGGCTAAAAGCCCCTTAAATTAATTTATTTACTTACTACCTAAATATTAGCTCAACTTATCCTTTAACCAGCTTTGTGCTGCTTTTAAGGCTGCTTCAATATTTTCTGGTTGGCTACCTCCGGCTTGGGCCATATCAGGGCGCCCGCCACCTTTACCACCGACTTCTTGCGCGGCAATATTAACGAGTTCGCCAGATTTTACTTGGCCAACAAGATCTTTAGTGACACCAGCAATTAAGCTCACTTTATCGTCACTGGTTGTGGCTAGTAAAATAATGCATGAGCCCATTTTATTTTTCAGGTCATCAACCATGCCACGCAATGATTTAGCCTCAACACCTGCTAAATTAGCCACAAGGGTTTTCACGCCATTAACGTCAATAGCTTGGCTGACTAAATCAGCACCGGCTTGACTGGCAAGTTTTTGTTTAAATTGTGCTAACTCTTTTTCAAGTTCTTTGTTGCGTAATATCACTTGCTCAACTTTACTGGCTACATTCACTGAGTCAGTTTTAACCAAGGCGGCAATAGTACTTAGCGTTTGTTCTTGTGCGGCAAAGTAGTTTAATGCGGCCTCACCTGTTACCGCTTCTATTCGACGCACACCGGCAGCAATGCCTGCTTCAGAGACAATTTTAAATAAGCCAATATCACCAGTTCGGTCAACATGCACGCCACCACAAAGTTCAGTAGAAAAGCCACCTAAGGTGACCACTCGCACTTCATCGTCGTACTTTTCGCCAAATAAGGCCATCGCGCCTTTTTCTTTCGCTTGGTCAATTTGCATTAAATTGGTTTCGCGCGCTAAATTGCCACGAATTTGCTCATTCACCATACGTTCAACAGTATTTAACTCATCGCGTGTGACGCCTTCAAAATGAGAAAAATCAAAACGGAGTTTTTCTGCATCACATAATGAGCCTTTTTGCGTAACGTGATCGCCTAATACTGTACGAAGACTGGCGTGTAATATATGGGTAGCGGTGTGGTTTTTAACAATAGCGGCACGACGTTCGCTATTAATTTGCGCGTTAACACGACTGTTTAAACCAATAGTGTTACGGGCAATACCTTTGTGCGCAAAGGCATGGCCTAATTTAAAGGTATCAGACACTTCAAATATGCCACCATCAAACTGTAATATGCCGCTATCACCAACCTGTCCACCTGACTCAGCATAAAATGGGGTTTTATCAAGCACTACAATACCGGTTTCACCGGCACTTAATTTTGCAACTGAGGCTTCATTGTTAAAGAGTTCAACCACAGTAGAAGACATTTCATGGCGGGTATAACCTTTAAATTCAGTCCGATGTTCTGACTTAAGGGTGTCGTTGTAGTCTGTGCCAAACTGGCTAGCTTTTTGCGCGCGAACACGTTGTTGAGCCATAGCGATATCAAAGCCGTCAAGATCAATATTTAAGTTTCGTTCTCGGGCAATATCAGCGGTTAAATCAGCAGGGAAACCATAAGTGTCATAGAGTTTAAAAACGTCATCGCCAGCGATAGTGTCGCCTTTAAGTGCTGATAAGGTATCTTCTAACAGCGCCATGCCTCGGTCTAACGTTCGACCGAACTGCTCTTCTTCTCTGAGTAAAACTTTCTCAATAATGGCCTGTTGCTGTACAAGCTCAGGATAAGCTTCGCCCATTTGCTCAGCAAGTGAGGCGACTATTTTATGGAAGAAAAATGACTTAGCTTCTAACTTGTGACCATGGCGAATAGCGCGACGAATTATACGACGTAATACATAGCCACGGCCCTCATTTGACGGCATAACACCATCAGTGATTAAGAAGCTACATGAACGAATATGATCGGCAATCACACGTAGTGATTTATGTGCTAAATCATTACATTCAAGTAAGGTAGCGGTATCACGAATTAAGCCTTGGAAAATATCGATTTCATAATTGCTATGCACACCTTGCATTATCGCTGAAATACGCTCCAAACCCATACCAGTATCTATTGACGGCTTAGGCAAGTTATCCATAGTACCGTCAGCTTGACGGTTGTATTGCATGAAAACTAAATTCCAAATTTCGATAAAGCGATCGCCATCTTCATCTGCAGAACCTGGAGGACCACCAAAAATTTCTTCTCCGTGATCATAAAAAATTTCTGAACAAGGGCCACATGGGCCGGTATCACCCATTGACCAAAAATTGTCAGACTCATAGGGTTTATCAACTGATTTATCACCAATACGAATAATTTTCTCTGCTGGCACACCAATAACCGTTAACCAATAGTCGTATGCTTCAACATCACTTTCATAAACAGTTACTAGCAATTTTTCTTTTGGTAATCCTAATACTGAGGTTAAAAATTCCCAAGAATAATTTATCGCTTCTTCTTTGAAGTAATCACCAAAGCTAAAGTTACCCATCATTTCAAAAAAAGTATGATGGCGTGCGGTGTAACCGACATTTTCTAGATCATTATGCTTACCACCGGCACGAACACAGCGCTGGGCTGACGTGGCTCGGGTATAACTGCGAATATCATCGCCAAGAAATACATCTTTAAATGGCACCATGCCAGCATTAGTGAATAATAAAGTCGCATCGTTACCAGGAACAAGCGAGCTACTCGCAATAATTTGATGCTGCTTAGATGCATAAAAGTCTAAAAATGCCTGACGCAATTGGGCACTAGTTTCAATCATTTAAATTTCCTAATTTTCGAAGAATATATCTGTTTAAGCGTTTAATAGTGTCATGGTTTAATCTGCTGAGAAACCACCTTGTTGCATAAAGCGCACTCTTTTGGCTTTATCTTTTTGATCTGTTATTAGGGACGCACCAATGTGCTTATTATACGCAAGCTCTGCTTGAAGATACCAATCTATTTAATCATTACTTGGTGATTTATCTACAAATTGACCATTAACACCTTTCCTGCCAAGTCACCTTCATTTCGCACTAACCTTAGCTTTAAGCTACTTACAGTTAAGAAAAAACACCAAAACACTCACCAAAACAAGCTTTACTTAGACAATACTCTGTAATGAACTAGTTTAAAAATAGCCTTGTGTCAGCAAAATTATACGCTAAAAAACTGATTTTTTTGCGCTAACTCTTTTGCTGAATTTTTACCTGCGTTTTTTCTGTGAGACCGCTGAGCAGTGGCTGTATTTAAAGGGAATGATGTGATCCAATTTTTTATTGGTAAATATTTCACTGAAAATAAACCGGTAAACAACAGAACTTATGCCCGAGTTAAGTCAGTAAAAAGTAAAAATCATCAATGATGACTAACCTTACCTAACGCCAATTAAATTTACATTATATTAATAAGTTTTACATCGCGTTAATAATCACGCAAAATAAAGTAAAATAAACGTGCAGAAATTTACATAATGAATGAGCCAACATTGAGCGAAATTCAGTCAAAAATAACAGCTAAGTGCTAGCGATTAATAAAAATAAGGACATGTATGAAGGGACAAATTAAAAACATGCGTTTAATATTGGTTATTTTATTTAGCTTACTATTTTTACAAGCATGTGGTGGTTCAAATGATACAACACCAACATTCAACATTAGCGCATCAGTTTCATCGGTCGCATTTACCCATGAATTTTTACAAACACAAAACCATACCATAGCCCTTGATGTTACCTTTGATGGTGATGGCTTATTACTCGGCTTCGCCCCTACCGCAGCGCCTGTAGCTTGGTTAAATTATCGCATTGCTAATCTAACCGACACCTCTGCCACTATTCATATTGATGTGGTTAACGCTGATAGAATCGCAGCGAACCTTTACGGTACCACCCTAAGATTATCCAGTGGCGATACGGCAACAACAAACTTAGTCCATGCCGATATTAATGTTTCATTACTGATTTGGCAGGCCCTTACCTACGATGATACTTACGGTGTTGACGCCATTGCCTCGAAAAACATTGCACTGAGCTCAAGCGCAGATAATTTAACCTTAGCCAGTTCAGTGCCTTGGCTCAGCCTTGAAAAAAGTTTTATTGATGGTGTAACAACCATTACCGCCACCCCTGATGTTAGTCACTTTAGTACCGCAGGCTTTTATCCTGCGACCATAGATATCACCAGCCCGCTAGGCACAACAGAGTATCCTGTTGAATTGAGCTTAGACAATATTCATTTATTTGCAGACAGAGCAACCGTTGCCCTAGCAAAAACCGCTAATATTAGTAACAACCAAACTACGCTTAACATTAATTCAAATAGTATTTTGCCTTGGGGCTGGCAAGCAACAACCGAAGCGGCGTGGTTAACCCTAACGCCTAACGCCGACACTAATGAATTAACACTGGTTGCCGACAGCACAGCCTTAGCGAATAACGCAACCACGATCGCCGAGATCACCCTAAGTGGCAATGAACAAACCACAGCGACGGCAGAAACTATTCAAGTGAGTTTTTATAAATCTGACTTACTCAGTGAAAATAACTCACTCAATATTGTCGCTAACGCTGATGGTGTAGTAACTAATCCTTTACTGCCACAGTATTATGTTGCCACCAACAATGAACTACGCAGCTATCACCTTTATACTAATGAATTATTATCCACAACCGTTATAGCGCCAGCAGATACTTTACTAGAACAGCTAATTATTCATCCCGATGCTAGCATGATGTTAGCAAAAGCGCTCGAAACTACCGTCATTGATGAAAACACCAGTGAAATCAGCATACATAGATATCAAATCAACCTCAGTGACATGAGCGTTGTTGAGTTAACTGATGTTGATATTACCAACGAACCGATAAAATTTATTCGCCTTAATGGTCGCTATTTTGTGGCAACCACCATTTTAGAATTTGCCGACGAAAACCTAATGCGTGTTGGCTTCGATGGCCCTAACGCCTTTTTTACCCAAGCCTTTAATGTTGCTGAACAAAATCAAACCCTATTCGCCTTAGACGTAAGCACTAGCGATGATTTAATGTCGATAAAGCGCTTAAATGTCAACGTGAATGATTTTGGCCGCAACCCCATCACCACAGAAATAAGCCACAGTTATCGACCTGAATTATTAGGTGAAAACGAGCAAATTAACGATTTCTATGTTACCGCTGATGAGAAAAATATTTACACGATTAGCCCAACAAGTGAATGGATAAGTTTTGATGGTACAACCTTTATCGACAATGGCGTGTTAAATAGCAATGCAGCCATGACTAATTTAGCGCTTGCGCATAGTGCTAATGATCGCCCTCACTATGTGAGATTTGACTCGGAAGTTGGTTTTAAAATCGATGTTTATAACGAACAACAAACCCTTGCTAACAGTATTGAGCTAGGTGAAAAT
Source organism: Colwellia sp. MB02u-9 (assembly GCF_014077085.1). Classification (NCBI taxonomy): domain Bacteria; kingdom Pseudomonadati; phylum Pseudomonadota; class Gammaproteobacteria; order Alteromonadales; family Colwelliaceae; genus Colwellia; species Colwellia sp. MB02u-9. The sequence goes on along the minus strand of NZ_JACGVF010000069.1, from coordinate 189,946 downwards.
CAACCCACCAAAATGTTAATTGCCAATGGTGATAACCGTGCAGTTTTAACATCAAGCAGTGCTGACAGCATAGATGTTATCACTTTAAGCCAAATTTCAAGCTCGGTTGAAACACTCGCCTTTAATACCACTTTTGGCAACAGCGCCATAGCAAAACAAACACTGACACTGTCAAATATTTCTGCTAATTGGCAAGCAACGGCCAGTGCACCTTGGCTGATACTAACACCGCAAAGTGATGACAATGGCGAGAGAATATTAATTGATATTGATACTAGTTTAATTACCGGTTGGGGCTTAATGACCGCCAGTATCTCGATATACGACCCCGCTAGTGGCACCACAAAAGTGATTACGGTTGATCTGGCTATTGATGCCATAAGGTTAAGTAGTAACTACCCGTCACTGGCTTTTAATAGTTTAGCCACCGAGCAAACACTCGTACATACCCTTGATATTTTAACCAACAGCGAAACTAATATCGCTTGGCAAGCCAGTACTGACGTTAGCTGGTTATCTTTATCAACTGACAGCACCAACAACACACTGACTATCACGGGCACACCCGCCAATATAGCGACTGACGGTGTTCATAGTGCGGTAATAACCTTATCACCGACTACCGCTGATACCGCGTTATTAGGCCGCATTAACGTCACCTTCAATAAAGGCGTCAATGATGCCAATGACCTTGATATCAGTAATATTAGCTTCAATACCTCAGGCCTGGTGCTAGATCCGATGCGACCTTACGTTTATATTGCTCAAGGCAATAAAATTAATACTTATCATGTTATTTCTGGCGCGTTAATTAACACCACAAGGTCACCATTAGTCGATGTCGATTTAACCAACTTAGTGATCCACCCTGACGGTTCAATGCTGTTAGCATCGAATAGCGAAACTTATTTAGATGAAGACGGGCTTGAAAAAACACGGATTAATCATTATCAATTTGACTTAAACAGTCATCAGTTTAATCAAATAAATAGTGACAAGATCACCATAGAATACCGCCCTCTGATGATAAAAATAATTGCTGGAATACCCCTTGTTATCACACAAACGTTGGAGTACGCCGACCTAAATTTAACGCGCCAATATTGGCTTCAAAACAATGCCTATTTCGTTTCAACCATTGCCCACGCCAATAGTGCAGATATATTTATGGTCTACAAGCAAGCAAGCACCTCACTTGAACGCTTTGCACTAAGTTATAACGCTTATGCCAGTGAAACGATATCAGTGATAAATGAGCCAGCCTATATCAATGCAGCCTTTACTAACTTATCGAGCTTTGCCATGAGTGATAACGGTGAGACGATTTATAGCGCTAATAGCACCAGCGAATGGGCAAGTTTTGACGGCACTATCTACACTGACAACGGCCGACTTCAAGGCAATGCTAATGTGCAAACCTTTAACAGCACCACAGATAGCGGTAACAACAGTTATTTCTATCGTTTTGATCCAACCTTAGGTATTACTTATAGTAAATATAACGCGGCTCAAGTAGAGCTTTGGTCAGAGGTTATAGCGGATGGCAGCGCTGAAAGTTACTTATTGCCAGCTTACCAACGCGTGCTGATTTATGATGCAGAGACATCAACCTTAAAGTTACGCTCTCACCCTTAGTTATAAGCTAAAAGATAGTGGTTGCTTTTACTGACCACATAAGTTGATAGGCAATGAACAAATAAAAAAACCGCATTTATGCGGTTTTTTTTGTGGTTTAAAAAATTGAGCTTAAAAAACTGAGCTTAAAAAATCTTTTTCTTCGTTTGTTAATTCCGTAAAAACATTAATATCGCTATCACTTTTGTCTTTTAAATTAATTTCATCCACCAGTATTTTTATTATGGTAATGCAAGCTTCTAAGGTCATTAAATGATTGCTATTATCTCTTCTGATAAAATCACCATCCCTAAGTAACCCTTTAATTAGTAATGCGTTTATTTCAAGGCTGCTATTTTTTTTCTGTGGTGTTATTAATACCAACTCATTCATAACCCTTTCTATTTTTGCATTATACATAGGAAAAATATTTAATAGATGAGAACAAATAGCCTTGCATTTTTACCTGGCTAAATTGGCAGAGAAAACCTGCTTGTTCTACAGACTCCACCACCCTCTCATTAAAAATTAGGATAAAAAATAATTATAAATTTTATAATTATTTTTTATCCTAATTTTCCCATGAATTAAGTAACAGATATTTTTACAAAAAATCAGCTTAATTACCCCGCCACTAGTCTATTTCTCCAACATTAACTTCGCCAGCCTGACATTTTTTATTGTTTAAAATGCGTTCAAAATGAGCGCTTATTTTTCTGATGTGACACTTTTGTGTTAATCCTTTCTCTTGCCTACTTTATGAGTTTACAAGCACTAGCGGTTCGATAACGACACTATAAACTGAGCTTGTACAATACAAGTTTTAAACTGTCTGAATATTCATCATAAGTAGCTAGTTTTAACATACACCATATTTGTGATACGGTAAGCCTAATAAATAATATAGCAAAGCTTAATTATCGATCAGTACAGAGATGTAACATAAGTCATTATCAGATAAACGCTTTTTATGGCGGTTATCTAATCTCGTTGTACTGTTTAGAAAGTAAATAAATTGCAAACCTATAAATAAATCGCAAACCTAGGGAAATCTAGGGACGCAAAGCTAAAGGGCCTGTAAAATGGTAGCCAGTTGCCGAGAGTGGATAAACACTTTTGTTTCCTGAGCTATTTTTTTATCTATGGTCTTCTTTATGAGGGCCATTTTTTTTGCCTGAATTTTGTAAAATTCGTTAAAGATAAAAATGTAGCAGGAATTATTTGATTCATATGAAAAATTACTTACAAGGTGTTATTGCACTATTACTTTGCACTTATTCCATTAGCAGCTTTAGTGCCTTTACGGTCACCCAAACAAGTTTTGGGGTAGATCTGGACCAACCGGTCACGCAAGACACTACCCTGGTCAATCAGAGCAACAAGCCTGTTCGAGTTAGGGTCGACTTTGAAAAACCGCCATGGGCTAAAGCCAAGTATTACTTGGGCGATCAATTGGTCGCTTATCCAAAAATAGTATTGATACCACCTAAAGGTCAGATCCAAGTAAGGATAGCGCCCAGAATAAAAAAAGACTTAGCTGATGGAGAATATGTTGCGCTACTGGTATTTAAAGAGCTGCCACCAAGAAAAAATTCTGGTCAAGTTACCATGTTGATGAACATAGGGATCCCCTACTATGCCAGAAAAGGTGAACTTAAAAGTGCTATGGATTTTGAAAATTTACGGATGGTAAAAGCCGATGAAGGTTATCAATTACAAGGTGAGCTTAAAAATGAGGGGAATTATTCTTATCCTCTTAATATTGCTGTTAAGTTTTACCAAAATAACGCATTGATTAAAGAAGAAAACTTTAAAAAAGGTTTCTATCGCGAGCAGCTGGTTAAGCTCAATCAATCGATAGCGATGAATACAGATACTGATTATGTAGAAATTGTTTTTGCCAATGACAAAATTGATTTTTCTAAAGCATTTAGCTTTGTTCTTTAACTGCGCTAAAAGTGCGTAAATTCGCTGTAATATTATTACTTTTTTCAAGCTGCTTGGCCGCTGAAGAAGGGTCTTTTTATATCAATGGTGAGGCGGTTAAAGAAATATCGCTCTGGCTTGCTGTTACAAGTATTGATTTTGGCGATGTGTACCGTGATAGCGAGGTAGACAGTGTAGTGGTTGATTTTACGGTGAATGCCGAGAGTGGCTATGACTATACCGTCGAAATAAGTAATGACGACAACAGTAATGTTTTACAAGTGTCGCGCACGGCCAACACAGGCTATACAACAAATACCATGACTTATGTAGCAACAGCAAACGGGGCTGACCAAGCCCATGAATTTTATGTAGACCTTAGTACCCGTGATATGAGCAGCGATTTGTCTGCGACAATTACGGTACTGGTGGCCTACAACGACATCCCCGAATAGGCTTTCTTTGATAAAAAGGCAGTTTATTCATCATCAAAGCAATACAAGTGAGATAAAAATGAAAAAATTATTATTAGCAACATCAATACTAGCCATCTCTTCAACAGCAATGGCTGCGAATGATTCTGCGACCTTAGATGGGCAAGTAAGCGATACCTTAAATGTTGTTGCTCATTATGTAACACCCATTTCTGTCACGGTAGATACAGCAACAATCGACTTTGGCGATGTTTACACTGACTCAGTTATTTCAACTGAAGCGGTTATTGCTACCGTCGTGGGTGAAGCGCTAGAAACATTTAGTTATACAGTTACAACTGATGGTGCATTGGCTCTTTTAACTGGTGATACGACCGGTTCAGCAATAGGTTTTGTGGATACAACTACATCGCAAGCTCTTACTTTTAATGTTGGCCTAGATACCGCTAATGTGACAGAGGCTGATGTTAGTGAAATTATTACCATTTCAGTGAATTATGATGCTATCGCTGATACAACGGTGACTAAAGTTACAAGTTAAGCATAAACTTAATCATTATTCAGGCAACTTGATAGTTGCCTTTTTTAACCTGGTTACCAAGCAATGAACAAATTTTTATTTTTATTAGTGTTTATTTTTGCACCTTCGGTTTTTTCACTAGAGATTGTCGGCGTAAAAAATGCCCAATTACAAGACCTCTATCTTTATAACGGCAGCAGGCTGAAGGTTTATCCTGAAGAGGGTGTGCTTATCACCGTTGAAGGCAAAGCCAATAAACAGGTGAAATTGCAGATCAAAACCAATGGGGTCGTGTACCTTACTCCTGGTGTCAGGATTGAAAACCTGCAGCCTAAACAAAAAATCATTACTTTAAATAAATATGGCGAAGGCGAATTTACAATTGGTTTTTCACTGCTGGGAGAAAAAAATATCAGCGGTAAACATAGCAAAAGAATTAAATACCAAGTTGACTATCTTGATGGTGATTAAGTCTTTTAAATTCACTAAAAGCACTGAATATATTGGGCTACCCACACTCCAAGTAACCGTTGTTTAAATCAAAGCACTTTTTTTTAATAACCTATAAGCGACCTTCCTTGCAAAAGTCACTCTACGACGCTAGCGCTTTTAATCTCTTTTTTTTATACCTTTTAGCGCCTGCGCTTTTGCAGTTTACATACGTTTTAGCGGCCTAAAAATGTTGCTTAAATTTCCTGATAGCCTAGTAATGTTTTTTTCGGCCATTCAAAAAGTGCCCACAGGCTTAATCAGTCCAGTTTTCCTCATGCTATACAGCTTGCTTTTTATTCATCCCACTTTCGCCAATACACAGGATGAGTATTTTGACGATATGATCACCCTCAAAGTTGGTCGCTACCTAAAGCAAGAGTTCTACGAGGTCAAAAGTGATTATGATGGCGGCATTTATATTGCAATCAAGGATTTTATAGCCTTTAGTGAATTGCGCGAATATAGCAAATTGTCCATTGAAGGTGAAAACATAAAACTCTTTATGGCAGCTAGTCTCTTTCCAGATAGCAAAGCAAGGTATATAACAAAAAAGCTTACTAATCTAAACACCATCATCATAGATGGCCAGATCTATTTGGACCCTCAGGGGATCAGTGAGCTGCTGCCTATTAAGGCGGTTCAGTGGCGGGCAGAAAGTTACACTTTAGTAATATCACCCGATTTTAGCCTACCCCTAGACTACCGGATTGCGGCACAAAGAAGAAAGCGAGGTATCGAAGAAGAGAAAAACAGTCAGTCTGCCACACCAGAAAAAGACTTCTTTATGCAAGAGGACAGAAAGCTCATCGATTTTGGTATGCTTAAGCTACGCTATGACATTAATGATATAAGTAGCTACTTTAAAAATGGGGCAGAGCAAAACAAGGGAAATGTTGACATTGAGTATAGTGCGCAGCTACTTTATGGTGATTTTAATATCAGGCATAGCCTTTATCCCAATAAAAACCTCGCTAATATTAGCCTAAAATATCCTTATATTTTACAGGATAAAACGCTCATTATTGGAGACAATTATATCCGTGGCAATAACCTGCTAGGCTACAACAGCAACATTCGTGGCTTATCCATTAGTGACAACGATTATACCGTGACGCGTTCCGGACAAAACGTCACTATTAGAGGGAGAGCAGCCGCCAACGCTATGGTTGAAATTTATCAAAATGGTAAGGTCGCTGACTATCAGCGTATCGAGGGAGTCGAGTATGAGTTTACCCTAGAAATGAGAAGTCAAAACGATGCCTTTACAATAAAGATATTCGACCGAAATGGTGTCTTACTAACAGAAGAAATTGTCAATGTAATGCAGGGTAATGACTTTTTAAGCGCGGGAGAGTGGGACTACAACTTTTTCTATGGGCAAAATCCACAAGCAGAAAATAAGGCTTGGGATGATCGAACCTATGGGATTGCCTACGGTGTAAGCAATAATCTCAGTTATTACTTTGACTATTATAATACCCGCAATGAAGACACGCTTTATCAATATGCTAAGCATAAACTAGCATACCGTTTTTCAACTTTATTTGTCCCCTTAGTGGCTAACCTTTCTTATTATGACTCTCTTACAGAACGAAGTCAGGGCTATATTGGCGAATTGAGCAGTGAAATTTTTTCCCATAAATTATTCTACAGCTATGAGCGTTTTAGTCACCTATTGGCGCAAGATGAAAACAAAGACCGCTATCAACAAGTTGAGATTAGTGGCAATTATGGCCGAAGTGATTATTTTTTTAGGTTTTCAAATAAAAAATATCAAGACCATACCGAAAATATATATAACACCGGCGTAAGTTATGATGTTAACAAAGTACTGCGCATTAAAGCAGACCTTGGCAAAACGGTACAAAAACAGAGCGAGCAACAGCATAACCACACAGTCAAAATAGATGTTGATTATAATGAGGGAGATTTTACCTATAATCTCAATGCCAACTATAACCAGCGCCGTGAGGCTAAATGGCAATATATCGCTAGGCTAAGAAAAAGACTACATCAGCAGACAAACTTTGCCTATAGTGTTGAGGTAAATTATAACAAAAGTGATCATTTTACCCTCGGTATAACTTTTGAATATAAATTTAACGATTTTTTCAAGATAGACGCGGATTACGATAGTAAAAGAGCTCAGCCGCACAAGGTCAGAGCGAGTTATGAAACCGTGATCAATATGAAAAAACCCTTTCTAACCAATCACGCCAAATATCCAGATAATGGTTATCTCGAAGGAAGAATTTTTGTTGATAAAAATGCCAATGGGGAAAAAGATATCGATGAAGAACCTGTTGTGGGTGTCGGTGTTGCTATAGGTAAAAATAAGGTAAAAACCGACCGCGCGGGTAGTTTTTATCTCAGCAACATATCACCTTATCGCAGTAACAAGCTGCATTATGATTATTCTGGTATTATGGTTGATCCAACACTAAGAGCGAATAGTGCTGAAGTTATCGAGCTGATCCCCGCATCTGGTAAAAAACTATCTGTCGGACTTGTCCCCTTATCCTTGGTTATGGGATCTATTTATTTACCAGAAATAGCCGATAGCATAAGTAAAAAGTTTTTTAGTTATGTTGAGATAGTTGTGGAAAAAAATGGTAATTACTATAGTAGCGTAAGCCCTGAGTATGACGGTTTTTTTGTTTTACAGGACTTAAAGCCAGGAAAATATAACCTAAGAATAAATTACTTAGGCAGTGAAAAAATTACGCTTGCTAAAGATGTTCTGAGCATTAACGTGCTGCCTGGAGATACCGGAGATTTCTATGAAGGAATTGATTTTAAGGTCACAGCAATTGAAGCTAAAAAATAGACACACCCCTAAGCCTAGAGCAAACAAGGCCAATCTGAAAAGCTCATTTAAATCAATGCTATACCTGATTATATATTTAATTATTGCTTTTAAATAGACCTGATATAAGGCAAATATTAGCACTGGACAACCTAGTACTAAAACGTTAAATATTCACCACTATACACAAGATAAAATCAATAGTACTGCTGCATATGAGTTAACTGAATAACGCGCTTAGCCAGCAAACGCCCATCACAGAAATAGATACTTAACAGCCCCTTTTGCAATGGTTTGACTTACCTGCGAAGCCAATAGCTACCAGTGCATCAAGTAAACAAAACCCAAGGCATAATTTTACTCTTTATGTTGAGAAATTTATCTCACGCTTAAGACTGCGTTAAGATTTGTCATAGATACTTGTTTTAATCAAATCCTAATGGGTTCATTAAAAAGGAAGTATCATGGAAAAGCTGTTTCAAGTATTACGCTCGCGCGCTGATTTATTTCCTCATCAAGCTGCTTTAATTACCGATGCGGGTGATCATCAAGACCTCATTTCTAATCAGCAATTATGGCAAAAAATAGCGAGTGTAGCCGCGGTTTTTACCCAAGAAAAAGTGCAGTGCATTGGGCTGTATATGGATAACTGCTCAGAGTGGATTATATGTGATTTGGCTGCCGCTAGCTTAGGCGTGACCTTAGTACCCATTCCACTATTTTTTACGCCAGCACAAGTTGGACATTTAGCGAAAAGCGCACAACTAGACGCCATTATAACCAAGCAAGCTTTAACGCTGGCGCTTAACACTAACGAGCACTTACATTTTGCTGTTGCGAATAACGCCGCACCTAAGCTTTTACCACTTACTGACACCCTGCTATTGCCTCTATCGGGCGATTACCGCTTTGATCGTGAAATTAATGCGATTAACGATATCGATGCCGTGACTAAAATTACTTATACCTCAGGCTCTACCGGAGAGCCTAAAGGGGTTTGTTTATCCAGTGCAAACATTGCGGCGGTGTGTGAAGGCATTGAAGCTTCAATGGTTAAAATGCCGATATCAGATCATTTATGCGTTATGCCGTTAGCGACATTATTAGAAAATATTGCCGGGGTATATATTTGCTTACTTCGAGGTGGAGCGGTAATAACCGCGCCATTAGCCACGCTAGGTTTTGTGTCTAATGTTGAATTCGATATTGAAAAACTAGTTAATAAAATTGCTTTACATCAGGTTGGCAGCGTTATTTTATTACCGCAAATATTAAAATATTTAGTGCATGCAGCAAATAAAGACGTTTTAGATCAATGCGCCAGCTTACAGTTTATCGCGCTAGGCGGAGGCAAAACATCGCCACTTATTTTGCAACAAGCGATAGCTCTTGGACTACCTGTTTATGAAGGCTATGGTTTATCAGAATGTTGTTCGGTGGTCAGTCTTAATTTACCCCAACAAAATAAAATAGGCAGTGTTGGTAAGGCACTACCTCATGTGCAGGTCAGTATTGCTGCAGATGGCGAGATCATTATTGATGGTCAGGCAATGCTAGGGTATTTAGGTGAGTTAAAGCCAGTACCTGAACAAATTCATACCGGTGATTTAGGCTATATCGATGCTGATGGCTTCATCTATGTGTCAGGCAGAAAAAAGAACACTATTGTCAGTAGTTTTGGCCGTAATATTTCTCCTGAATGGGTTGAAGCTAGCTTAACGTCGTCATCGACTATTGCGCAAGTAGCGGTTTTTGGCGAAGCTCGTCCTGCTTTGTCAGCGGTAGTGGTTGCCAGTAATAAAAATCCGCTTGCGATACAAAACGCTATTGATGAGTGTAATAAAAGCTTACCCGATTATGCGCAAATTCATCATTGGTTAATAGCTGATGCTCCTTTTAGTACTCAGTCCAATACGCTTACCAGTAACGGACGTATAAAAAGAAAAAATATTGCATTGCTCTATGAAGACAAACTTGCTGCACTTTATTCATAATTTAACCCTATTTATTATCAGGAGATCACTATGACAAACATTATTTTGGCTACCACAAACACAGCGTTAAATGAACTTGAAGTGGTTAACCAAGCCAAACAAAAATTAAATAATAACGGCTGGGTATTACTGCGTGGATTTGATGCTAGCTTGCCAAAATTTAGTGAATTATTAAAACAGTTTTGTCATGAGCTAACCTTTGATCCTGCACGTGAATTTGCTGATAAATCTAGCCAAAAAGTTAATGCGGGTATAGACGCAGTGGGTTTACATATAGAAAATGGTAATACGCCCTTTCCACCTAACTTGGTGGCTTTTTATAGTGAAAAAAGCGCTAAACAGGGTTCTCAAACGACCTTGTGCGACGGTGCTGAACTTTATCAAAATATGTCAGCACAGTTACAACAAGCATGGCAACAAACAGTGACTGTTTCACGACGTTTACCTTCCCACCTTTGGCGCCAGTATGTGGTTAATCAACACCCAGAAGTTAACGGTTTAGCTGAGGTAACTGAAAAACATTTAGCTGATTTTATAGCGATTAATCAACATCAAAGAGGGAAAATAAACCCTGATGATAGTTTAGATTACGCATTAGATATTCAGCCTTGTTTACCCATTAAGGGCCTTGCTAATCAAGAAGCGGAGAAAGGAACGTTCACAGAAGAAAGCCAAACTGAGCAATTCGCCTTTGCCAACGCACTGTTAGGTCCGTCTTTTAATTATGAAAAACCCAATTATAGCTTTGCTAATGGTCAGCCAGTGAGTGAAGCATTAATGAAACAAACCGCTGAGCTTGCTGAAAAATATACTCAAGAAATTCAGTGGCAAGATGGCGATATAGTCATTATTAACAATAAACGCGTATTGCATGGTCGCAGAGCTATTACTGGCAACTTAAGCGACAGAGCACTTTTTATTGGCATGGGTTACTAAGCCTTAATTTTTTACAAAGTACTTTAAATAATACTGTAAATAATACCTTAAACAATATTTTTACCGAATGCTATAAATCACATGACCAGAGGCTCTGCAAATGACCAATAAATTCAGCAACACCATGACCAATAATAATATTTTACTTACTGGCGCAACCGGGGGCATTGGGCAAGCGTTTAGCCAACTATTGTTTAGCTCTGGCGCTAACTTGGTTTTAGTCGGTCGAAATCAAGCGAAACTGACGCAATTAAAAGCCGAATTATTGGCTTCCAATCCAGAGGCCAAAAACTCAGTGGTTAGCTTTGTGGTAGACATTTTACAGCCAGCACAACGCGCTCACTTAATTGCACAATTAGCCTTATTGCCGTTTGAAGTTAATGTATTGATCAACAATGCCGGAGTGAGTCAATTTAAGTTATTTGAACAAGCTAGCGAAAGTGAAATAAGTCATATTATGACGACTAACACTATCGCCCCCATGCAATTAACCCAAGCGTTATTGCCCTTACTTAAACAGTGCGACAAGGCACAAATAATCAATATTGGCTCTACTTATGGCAGTATAGGTTTTCCTGGCTATACGGCTTATTGTGCTAGTAAATTTGCTTTAAGAGGCTTTAGCCAAACCTTATCAAGAGAACTAGCCGATAGTAATATTCGAGTTAAATACCTTGCACCACGCGCCACTCAAACGAGTTTAAATAGTAGTGAGGTAGAGAAATTAAATTCTGAACTGAATAGCGCTGTGGATTCAGCCGAAACTGTGGCTAAAGCATTACTCACCTTGATCATGCAATCAAGTGAAGAGCGCTACATAGGTTGGCCAGAAAAGCTTTTTGTTCGCATCAACCAATTATTTCCCTCACTTGTTAGTCAATCAATTATAAAACAATTACCTATTATAAAAAAATATGCCAATAGTAGTTCAGGGTGATTTTTTCTCTAACTTTACCCTTAATGTAGCAGTCGAATAAAGTGGGAACCCTCTACCTAAAGATGGAAACACTAAATAGGAAAAATCAACTAAAATTGGCAGCTGACCCTGCTATACGTTAAGCGCAAGCTAGCTATCGGTCACTATTTATGACAACTGATCGCTAACTGATGCCACTTTCGTGATATTAGCATTTGAAAATTTATACTGATGAAATTTGTATGTTTTGATCTACAGCGGACATGGTTGAACACCGCAAAATAGATGATATAACTTTCTTTCAATAATATTTTGTTTATACATTGCAATAACACCCTTTAGTTTGAGCAAGTATTAATTTGGCGTTATAACCTTTTTTATAATTATCTAACACTATTTTTATCAAACTATTGGAGGACGAACAATCAAGACCTTCAGAATATGGCCCAAAATAGATTAATTTTCCTTTTGCATCAATAATTAATGCCGACGGTGTGGATGGAATTATATGACTTATACTGTTAGATATAGATAAATTTAATACATTAAAACCATCTTGCTCAGCTTGGGTACTTATTAAAAGTTTATGCTCTTCACTATTAGCAGCGCAACGACAGTTTGAATCACTAAAATGAATTATCGTATTGGACAATGTTTTATCTTTTAAAACTGCTGAGTTCACCAACGCCGTCATAATATCATTACCATCCATTCCTTTTAATTTGCCATCTGGATCAAACATAACTAATCGGGCACTAATAAAGTATATTGCCGCGATAATAGTACCGATGATCCAAACAGCAAACAGAATGTAATGGAAGTAATTGGCTTGCTTATTTAAAACTTTCAATATTTTTTTCTAATGACATAATCGAAACGTTCATGTTTTCAGTTTCATTTGACAACGATTGTATGTTTTTTAAATCATCTTGGCTTGAAACCCTCATGTTTTCTGTACTTTCAGCAATACTATCCGTTGTGGTTGATTGTTCTTCGACTGCGGCGGCAACCGATATTGCAATGTCACTTGCTTGAGCAACTAACGTTAAAGCTTGATCCATATTACTACTGGCTAAATCAGAGGTTTTAATGACATCCTCAACAATTTTTATAGAATTTTTCATTGCTTCAGTGGATGTTTTAGAATAGTTATTTAACTCTAACGTTGTTTTACTAATTTTATCAGTACTTTCTTTCGTTCTATTGGCTAATGCCCTCACTTCATCTGCAACCACTGCGAAACCTCGACCTTGTTCACCCGCTCTAGCCGCTTCAATAGCCGCATTTAATGCTAATAAATTAGTTTGATCGGCAATGCTTGTAATCTCAGATAGTACCGTTGTAATCATTTCACTAGACTTTGTAAGCTCTTCTATTTCACTTCTCGTTTGAAATAATGCCTTCGTTAATGTTTTATTCATACTGTTAATATCTGAAATGTTTGAACCTGTAGCTTGTGTCAGTGTATTTGCTTCTGACATTTGCTGGCTTAACATTGAAGTATCTTGGGCAATAGACGACACGGTAACCGCCATTTCTTCAATAGCTGAAGCTATTACGTCTGTTTCATCTTGTCTTATATTTGATGATCTTACGAGTGTGGCTTGTACTAAGGTTAAGTTTGTAGAGTTGTTCACTAAGTCTTGAGCTTGTTTTTTTACATCTACGATCACATTATTAAGTAAAGATAATAATTGATTAAAACCCTGTAAAATCACATTATCATTTGATGTAGAGCGAATGGTTAAATCTATTGAATTCTTATTTTCAGTGAGTTGTTGGGTAATTATTGATAACTCTTGACCCACAACACTGTCGTCATACAACATTTTTGCAATATACCCGGCAATAATTGCTTCAACAAGAGCATAAGCGGCATGAATGACTACAGTGGAAAATAGTAATCTATCATTATCAAAAATATAAACGCCAACGTTATTTAATTGTAGAAAATAAAAAGATACATGGTGAACTGCAATCGTTAATAAAGCAGATATAAATACTTTCCAATCACTAAAGATAATTAAAAAAGCCATCAAAATGAATATTTCAAAATGGACTTCAATTAGGCCATTCATTTGATGAATATGTAAGGATGCAAAAATTATCACAGCTATTGCCGTAGCATGTTTAGTTAACTCACTATTGATTGCATTTTTAATCAAAAAGATAGGAACTAAAGCGGCAGGTAGGCCAATAATAAATGTTTCCCAAAATGTATTATATACAAAAGCCATAACTACTGATTCTAAAAATAGAATGATAAAAAGGGTTGTAAATAAATTTCCGTGCTTATTCATATGTATCCTAAAGGCTTTATCTATATTATTTTGGATGATAAAGGATAGTATTAACTTAAGATATAGCTACCTTTATTAATAAGTCATAGATTTAAATGATGTTATTCAAAATATTGGTCACAATGCGGTGTTTGTATATCCTAAATTTTGCGCCCATAGATTGGATGCTAAGAGAGGTAGATAAGGGAGGTAGATAAGAGAGGGGTATTTGCTTTTTATGATTATTAAATGAGTCTCAAAACAAATTAAATAACGTCAGGTAAATGCAAATTTTTGAAGTTAGCTGTCGACCTAATAAGGTCAACTAACGGGTGAACAGTTGACCTTAACAAACACTCGAAATTTCAAACTTGTACTTCCGCAAAGCGCACAAAGTGATCGTTAATAATTCAAAAGTGTATTGGCGGTAAAGCAGACCATTATATGCTTAACGGCATAAGTAGGCTTACATTGAAAAAATGTTGCTAGCTTTATTTGGCTTCTACACTTAATACAAATTATCATTTCGCGATACGTCAAAGGTATATTGACTAATACGATGCTGAGGAGTCGCCATAGCATCAGCGCCTATTACTTATTTTGCAGACAAAAAAGCTTGAAACCATGTCTTTCAAGCTTTTAAAATCATGCTTAGCGATTAATTTTAATTTTAATTTTTCGCTATACTTTTATTCACTTTGGCAAGTAAAACTAAAACCTCTTGCTGTCTAAATTTATCAGCACTGGCTCGGTTAATTCGCTGTGGAGCCGCTTGTGCTAATAATAGGTGCTCTTTTGCTTTTTCATACTGGTCTTGTTCAAGATAAAATTCAGCTAAGAAGTAGTTAATATCAATCCCCGTAGGATTCATTTTTACAGCGGCTTTAAGATGTTGTTCAGATTTGTCATCATCACCAAAACTCAGTGGCCAGCCAGGCACTTTAAGGTAAAGAATACCTAAACTGGTGTGCGCAGAGCCTTGTAAGGCGGTTTCATCCAGAGATAAAGCTTTTTCAAAAGCACTTTTAGCATCATCGGCTAAAGAAAGTGCTCCCAAGCCACCTTTTGCCCCCGCAAAACTAGATTGTACAATACCATGCCAAATCCAAGCTTCGGCATGGTCTGGGAATTCAACCGTTAGTTTTTTTGATGCTTGCTGTAACTCGGTAAAATCGTTTTTTTGTTCCTTTTGAGTTTTAACATAATTAGCTTCTACCCACTGTTGCTGAATGGCGAGTAGTGCGTCATCAAAATTAAGCTTACTGATATTATTCGCGTATACGTTGCTTACAAGGCAACAAAGGAGTGTTAATAATGTGAATTTTTTCATGGTAATACCTTTTATTAATCATATAAATTAAAAGTTGTTTAACCTAGTTGCTGACATGTTTGGGCAATTTGTTTATCAAGTGATTTAAACATTGCTTGATACATCGGCAGTCGGTCTATCAAAGCAATAACATCGGATAACGACACCGCAATAACCTTTGGATTAGTGGCATAATAACTGCCCCAATCATCAGTCGATGTTTGAATTTTATTCTGGTAAGCATCACCAAGG
Source organism: Colwellia sp. MB02u-9 (assembly GCF_014077085.1). Taxonomy (NCBI): domain Bacteria; kingdom Pseudomonadati; phylum Pseudomonadota; class Gammaproteobacteria; order Alteromonadales; family Colwelliaceae; genus Colwellia; species Colwellia sp. MB02u-9. Next base: position 174,468 of record NZ_JACGVF010000069.1, on the reverse strand, counting down.
TGAGTGCAATGTACACCTGATTTAACCATTAAATTAACCACCTTTTCTGTACCTGAAAACACCATATATTTATAGTTTAGATAAAACAAAGAAACGGCTGTGATCATAAATAACGGCAGAGTGAACCTTTGATTATTACTAAAAAGATGGCCTATTTCGACAATATCTTTTCTGTCGATATTATTTTTTGCAAACACAGCTTGTTGCTCAATGGCACCGGAAAGGTATTGCTCAATAAATAAATCGTCTTGACCACTACGAATGCCTAAAGCCGCTTTATAAGTACCATTACACAGAGCTAACAAATGAGGCATAGTCACTGAAACTTTCGCCTGATAACTCTTGAGAAAACCTTGTTTGATAAATTGCTCAATCTCGCTTCTTTGCTTACTGCCCAAGGCCGCAACTTGAATATCAAAATTAAACTTTTGCTTAACAAGTGAATTGTTACTTGTTGAGTGGGCACTTGGTGAATTGGTACTTAGTGAGTTAGTACTTGGTGAGAATGGGGTTGGCGTAGTCTTATTTGACAACAGCTCAGGCGATGTCAAATTAACTGAATAATCTTGATATTTTTCAGTTGAAGTTATCTCGTGTACTTGATGGCTTGAAATTGTGTTTAACATTATAACTATCTCCTGAAAAGTTTATAATGTCATTCTATTACTCAAATCTTAAAGCAAGCTTAAGTAAGCTAAAATTATGTTAATAAATCATCTTATTTTTCACTTTAATGTTTAAGTAACTTAAGCACAAACGTTAAGTTCGATAAGGCGTTAGTGATGCAAAGATTATGATCATTGAGTAATGGCCATCCCCCCCCCAAAGATACCTTACAACCTGTAAATTCTACGCATAAAAAAAGGGCTATTAAAAAGCCCTTATAGGTAAATTATCTCTAGTCGGTTAGCTGAGTTCAGTTTTGTTGGACTTTTTATTCACACAGCCAAGAATTATAACTCACCTATGACTTTGACTCAGCATCTATGACTTTAAGTCAGCAACCAAGGTTTTCAGCCACTTCTCTTCAGAAATAAATTCCCAAGACAAATGCTGATATTCTTCACCCATACCTTCGTTAAGTATTTGCTGTTCAGATTTTCCGGCAGCAAGTGCCGCAGACACTTTATTAATACTAAACTCCATCATTGTCGCAAAGGCTAGCATATGGCTCTTGTCGGTTAACTTGCCATGGCCTGGAATGATCACCACATCGTCAGGTGTGTTTTTAAGCATGTACTTAACATTGGCTAAATAGCCTTTAACACTACCACCACTTTCTAAATCGATATAAGGAAAACCAATTTCAAAAAATAAGTCACCGGTATGTAATACGTTCGCTTTTTTAAAGTAAACATAGGTATCGCCGTCAGTATGGCCGCTCGGTAAATGTGTTAGCTGAATTTCTTCGTTAGCTAAATAAATAGTAATACCATCTTTGTAGGTTACCACCGGCAAACTTTCTACTTCATGGTCGGCTTTGCTGCTCAACCGGCTGCGAACATTCTCATGGGCAAAAATTGGCGCTTTATGTGAAAAAAACTGATTACTGCCAGTATGGTCGCCGTGATAATGCGTATTGATGATATATTTAAGTGCTTTATTCTCAATACCTTTCATTGCTGCTTCAATTTTTTCAGCTAATGGGGCAAATTTATCATCAACTAATAGCAAACCTTGTTCTGTGGCTAACACGCCAATATTACCACCTGGACCTTGCAACATATAAACACCGCCTGCAGCGGGTTGCACAGTTATATCGGCATCAGCCATTTCTTGCGCATGCAATGAAACACTCAATAATGTACTCACGACTGCACTGACTAAAAGTTTTTTTAACATGATTTTCCGCCATTTTTAATATGATTAAGACTTGAGAATTCAAAGCATAGGTTAAATCCTATTAATAGCTCTAAACTTCTGTCATTTAATTGTTGTTGGTATGGGTATTAGTTGATATGTATTGTTTTACTCTATTTGACCGTACTTAGATCACTTTGCCCTTGCATTATACTTTTTAAAGGCAATAAAAATTTGACACTAAATTAACAAAAATACAACACAAGACTAAAATAAGGCTAAAATAAGGCTAAAATAAGGCTAGCTGACTTTGCTTATCATGACTGTGTTGCTCAGTAAAACCCAATGACAAGCCTATCAAACGCACTTTTCGATTATTAGCTCGGGTCATAGCTTTTTGTAATAATTCAATAAAAACAGCTTCAAGACAAGCTTTTGATTTTATATCAACCGTTGTTTGCTGAAAGTCGGCAAATTTAATTTTTACCGTTTGTTTGCTAATTTCACGATCAGCATACTTGGCTAAGCGCAGTTGTAGTTGACTAAATAAACTTATTAATATCGCCTGACATTGTTCAATGGAGTCAATATCGTCTGCCAGAGTAGTTTCAATTGCCAGTGATTTTCTCACCCGTGAGGTTTCAAGTGCTCTGTCATCTATACCAAAGCTACGTTGGTATATAACGTTAGCGAATTTACCGACTATAGTGTGTAGTTTTGCTACCGAACTCGCTCTTACATCGGCGCAGCTTTCAAAGCCAAAAGCTTTTAGCTTTTCACTGGTTTTTGGCCCAATGCCTGGGATTTTTTTCAGCGCTAAATTAGCCACAAAAGCACTGACATTTTCTGGCGTAACCACACATTGGCCATTGGGCTTATTTTCATCGCTCGCAATTTTAGCTAGAAACTTATTGGGCGCAATACCAGCCGACGCGGTGAGATTAAGCTCGTTATAAATATCACGGCGTATTTGTTTGGCAATTAAGGTAGCGCTACCATAAAACAACGGCGAATCAGTCACATCAAGATAGGCTTCATCTAACGATAAAGGTTCAATTAAATCAGTATAGCGGTGTAATATGGCGCTAATTTGTTGCGATACTTGCTGATAAACTGACATACGGCCATTAACAATAATCAGTTCAGGGCAAAGGGCTTTCGCCCTTGCGTTTGGCATAGCAGAGCGCACACCAAACTCTCTCGCCTTATAGTTACAAGTACACAACACACTACGCGGCCCATTGCCACCAACAGCAATAGGCACATGACGCCACTGGGGATTATCACGCATTTCAACCGCGGCATAAAAGCAGTCCATATCGATATGAATTATCTTTTTTTGCGGTGGCTTATCTTTAAACATTTACCATGCCATATAAATAAATTAATGTGAGATATAACAATACAGACCATGGCTGTATATAAACACAGTTACTTTACCATTTATTAAGCTAGCGTCAATATAGTAAAATCAAACAATGAAGAAATGGCTTAAGTTATCAATATAGATCATTATAAGATGTTGAATGCTAGTGGGCGTAGGCCGTAGTGCAAAGCATCAATTTTCCTCAAAGAATTGTTAAAATGAAGACTGAGTTAAAGAGTGATTAAATAGAGCCAAGCCCCTTTTCTGGTTACTCATTGAAGTGATTAGTTACTATATTAAGCGGCAACCTAGCTAAGGTTAACTACGCTTTAGGCGTAGTAACAATAGCTAGTTCGACACAATATGTTTTTCAGTTAAGCTAAACTGAAAAACATATTAACCATTAATCAGAAAGTGTACGCCAATACTTGCCGCGTAACCTAAGGCAATAGCCCAACTCCACTTTAAGTGACCCATAAAAGAATACATACCTTTGGTTTGCCCCATTAACGCCACACCTGCCGCTGAGCCAATTGACAACAAACTGCCGCCAACCCCTGCGGTCATGGTAACTAATAACCACTGTTGAAGATCCATCACTGGATTCATACTTAACACCGCAAAAACTACCGGAATGTTATCAACAATGGCTGATAATACACCTACGGCAATATTGGCATAAGTTGGGCTCCAGTTACTGTACAAGGCCTCTGAAACTAAACTTAAATAGCCCATAAAGCCTAAACCACCCACACACATAACAACGCCGTAAAAGAACAGTAAGGTGTCCCACTCTGCCCGTGCTATTTTGTCAAAAATATCAAAAGGTATAATATTGCCAAGCTTTTTCAATGCTTCTGCATCGTTTTCAGCTTCGGCTTTATTACGTTTTTTATCTAAAGAGCGTGGTAGGCTCATACGTAAATAAAAACCAAAGAACTTTAAGTAACCTAATCCCATCATCATACCTAACACGGGTGGCATATTAACCACACTATGACATAACACGGCTGTTGCAATGGTCAGCACAAAAAGTGCGACAATTCTTTTTGCGCCTCGCTTTATTTGGAAAGCTTCACTGACGACTGGCGTCGACTTTTCATTGGAAATGAAAAAGCTCATGATGATGGCGGGTACTAAAAAATTGACCACTGAGGGAATAAACAAAACAATAAATTGTTCAAACTTAACCAACCCTGACTGCCAAATCATTAAAGTAGTAATGTCGCCAAACGGACTAAATACACCACCCGCATTAGCCGCAACAACAATATTAATGCAGGCTATATTGATAAACTTTTTATCCTTCGACGCCACTTTTAATATAATGGCACACATCAACATGGCGGTAGTTAAGTTGTTAGCAAATGAAGAGATAGCGAAAGCTAAAATACCCGTCACCCAGAACAACGATCTAAGGCTCAAGCCCTTAGAAACCATCCATAAACGCAAGCCATCGAAAATACCTCTTTCTTCCATCGCGTTAATGTAGGTCATGGCCACAAGAAGAAATAATAATAACTGCGCATATTCAAGTAAGTTATGATTAAAGGCTTCCTCTGCCTCTAAGGGCACTCCATTCTGGGTGTATACCCAGCCAATAATTAACCAAATAACACCAGCGGCAACAAGCACAGGTTTTGATTTTCTTAAGTGGATAACGTCTTCGCCAATAACCAGTAGGTAGGCGATTGAGAATAAGATAAGGGCAGTGAAACCAAATATCGAGTTGGTTAAATCAATACTGCCGTGACCTGAGGCCCAAGCAGTCGCAGAAATACATGAAAGTAACAGAATTAATAATATTTTTTTAAACATAAGTACCTAATGAACTCAATATTGTTCTGGTTATTAGCGTTGACCAATGACTAAAATGGCTGTTTTATTGGCTTATACTATTTTCAAACTTAACTCGGCTGTTTATTGGCTTTTTAAGGTATCAATTTGATCTTATTAAGCGAATAAATTAGCGCTGATAAGTAACGAATAAGGCCCTCTGCTTTGCTAAATCATTTAAATTTTAGCAAAGCAGAAGTGTTGCCCACAATATTATAATCTGCGATATAACATTTTGGCTTATATTATTTTTAAAGTTTTTGCTCTAAATCATAATATATCGCAAAGTTTTGTCACTTTCCATCGGCATGATAAACAATAAGCTTTAGGTTTAGCTTTAGCGTTTATGTTTGTCCATTAATAAGCGCTAGTTAGCAGTAAAGAAGAGGTAAATCGTGATATATAAATGTAGAAGTATCCTCTTCATTTTAAAATCACTGTTAATTTTATAAAAGATGCGATAGCTTAGCGCTATTTTTTTCTCACTATTTTTTCTCACCATAAAGGTTTTTATTTTGCATACGCGAGCACTTTCTCCGCTATATATTTTTATTATTTTATTTACCACAGCACTTTTTTCATGCGCTAGCTTTGCCCATAGTGATGATATTAATAAGGCGACTTTATCGTTAGATAACAGTGAACATTATCAACTTGTTGTTACGGTAGACTTGCTACATTTACTAAAAAAACATCTAGACATCTCAGGTGATGACACTAAGGTGATTGATGTACTCAATCAGCACTCGTTTGTAGAACAAAAAAAGCTACTCGAACACCTACAAGTTATTTTGAGCCAGCAAACTAGTCTGCATTTTACTTATATAAATGCGCATAAAAATATTGAAGGGAGCATTGACGCGAATATAGACGGGAACATAGAACAAAACCTAAAGCACAATATTGCGCCCTTTAAAGGCTTACAATTACAGCATTTAAAGCGAATATTATCTCAACAAGCCGGCTCAGCAGAATATAAAGCACAATTAAACGTAACCGGAGATATTCCACAAGGGGTGGATGAAGTTGCCGTGCGATTTTCGCCATTATTGGGTGATATTGTACTGAAAGTGATTCGACCACAGCAAGAAATCATCCGTTCAGCAACCCTAAGTAACCGTTATAAAATTAGTTTAGCCAACGCCAACTTAGCGGGAAGTAACGCCATAGTGCCTACAAGAATAAAACTTGCCGCTGATTATATTTATCAGGGTTTTGTTCATATACTGCCACTGGGCTTAGATCATATTCTTTTTGTTTTAGCCCTTTTACTTTTTGCTAAACGTCGCTCAACTTTACTATGGCAAATCTCTGCATTTACCCTAGCGCATACCATTACCCTTGCCTTAGGTATTTACGGTGTTGTAGCCTTGTCCAGCGCAATTGTAGAGCCACTCATTGCCTTATCTATTGTCTATGTAGGCGTTGAAAATATTTACCGAGCACAAACAAATACCACTAGTTATGCACGTATGCCGATAATATTTGCCTTCGGTTTGTTACATGGTTTAGGTTTTGCTTCGGTATTAGGCGATCTGGGATTAGCGCAGAGTCAATATGCCTTGAGTTTGATCTCATTTAACATTGGCGTTGAACTAGGACAACTGACGGTTATTGCCCTCGCTTTTATGTGTTTATATCCCTTGAGGAGTAAAGTTTGGTATCAAAAAAGGTTAGTACTGTCGCTTAATGTTGCGATTGCTATTATCGCTATCTATTGGCTAATTGAACGACTTATTTAAGCGTTTTAGTTAAGTTATTAGCATGGTAAATGGCAGTAAAGTAGTTAACTAAGCATCGCGTTCTTTGACATCGAGCTATAAAGGTCTGCTAATGCCAAAGAAACTTCGATGGCTAAAAGCATCAATGGCTCAATGGCTCAAGTTATATTGCTCAACCTAAACAGAAAAAGGTGAGCTAAGCTCACCTTTGTTTAAAAATTATCTGATGTAAACTGCAGGTTTTGATAACACAGTGCCATAAAATTTTATTTACGCCAACAGCCTAAATATTTTTCACGCTGATGTCGCCAATGGTTAATGCCGCTACTCGATCACGTTCTTGGCGCTTTTCACAAGGATCGTCACAGTTGCATGACTTATCAATACCAACGTTCGCTAGACCACCACAACTACCGGCAAGCGTTTTGTTCTGAAATATATAACCTACTGCCATTGCCATAACAATAACGAGAAAAAAACATAAGGTGATTAAAAAAATAACCATAATGAGTGCCTACCTATTTGATAAAACTTTAATAAGTTGATTATAAAAATAACTTTTAAATAACGAGAATAACGTCAGTAACGTAAATAAACCCCTGCAAACCTACTTGAGGTACTGCATGAATTTTACCGTGCTTTGCTCGACAAAGCCATGATCAGTTTTCTCAATAATGTAAACCGCAAGATCATTAGCCTCTGCAAACGCCAGCGCTTTTTCTTCACCCATCACCATCATGGCCGTAGATAAACCGTCAGCAGTCATCGATGATGGATGAATTACCGTCACAGAAACCAGTTTATGATTAATCGGCTTGCCAGTTTTTGGGTCTATGATATGCGAAAATCGTTGGCCTTCAGCTTCAAAATAAATGCGGTAGTCACCTGATGTAGCAACCGCGTTATCTTTTGGCACAATAATTTGATGAACAGCACGTTCAGTACTTAAAGGCTTTTCAATCGCAACATGCCAAAGTTCACCGGTATGTTTAAAACCTTTAAGACGCATCTCTCCACCAATTTCAACAAGGTAGTTATTGATACCATTCGCCTCGACGAACTCAGCGACTAAATCAACGCCATAACCTTTGGCAATGGTTGACAAATCAACATAAAGATCGGGAATACTTTTACTTAACATGCCGTTTTTAAATGCTAACTTATCTAAACCCACTCGCGCTTTGGTGGCCGTTAATAATTCATTATTTGGTATGGTTTCAGGACGATATTCTGGCCCGAAACCCCATAAGTTAACTAATGGTCCTACCGTTACATCAAGCGCACCATTACTTAGCTCTCCTAAGCGCATAGCTTCTTTAATTACCCGAGCTAAACCTGCAGAGATATTAACTGGCGAAAGTGACTTTGATTGATTAAATGTTGATAATTCGGAATCTGAAATATAAGTCGACATTTCCTGATTGAGTTGTTTTAACTTTTTATCAATACCTTGCTGGATTTTAACTGCGTCTATGTTCTGACCCACCAGTTTAATATTATAGGTGGTGCCCATCGTATTACCTTGCAACAAATATTCTTGACGAGCAAGGTCGTTACTAGGTGAACAGCCGCCTAACACAACTAACATGGTTGTTATTAGCCATAATTTAGCGGCTAATTTGTGCTTGGTTAGGTTAAAAATATATTGCATCACAATATCCTTAATAAAAGTTTGTTTAGCTAAAGCAAAGTGCGTAATTGGTGAAAAAAACAGCTTGCTTTAGCTAAATAAATTCAGTGATAAAGTTAAAAGCTAATAGGTATTAAAAAGGCGACCTAGGCCGCCTTTTCACTTAATGAATTCGCGAGCTTAATTAGCCACCGAAATCATCTAACATGATGTTTTCATCTTCAACACCCAGATCTTTCAACATATGAATAACGGCAGCGTTCATCATTGGAGGACCACACATGTAGTACTCACAATCTTCTGGCGCTTCATGGTCTTTCAAGTAGTTTTCATGTAATACGTTATGAATAAAACCTGTCATGCCATCCCAGTTATCTTCGGGTTGTGGATCAGATAACGCCACATGCCAAATGAAGTTGTCATTTTCAGCTGCAAGGCCGTTATAATCATCTTCATAGAACATTTCACGCTTAGAACGAGCACCATACCAAAACGATATTTTACGTTTAGTATGTAAACGCTTAAGTTGATCGAAGATATGTGAACGCATAGGCGCCATACCTGCACCACCGCCAATAAAGACCATTTCACTTTCGCCTTCTTTGGCAAAGAACTCACCAAATGGACCTGAAATAGTCACTTTATCGCCCGCTTTTAAGCTGAAGATATAAGACGACATTTTACCTGCTGGTAAATGTAAACGCCCTGGAGGTGGCGTAGCAATACGCACGTTCAGCATGATAATGCCTTCTTCTTCTGGATAGTTCGCCATTGAATAAGCACGTAACGTCGGCTCATCAACTTTTGATTCTACATCAAAAAAGCCAAAATGATTCCAGTCACCTTTGTATTGTTCATCGATATCAAAATCGCTGTATTTTACGTGGTGAACAGGTGCTTCAATTTGAATATAACCACCCGCGCGGAAAGGTACAGACTCACCATTTGGAATTTGTAACTTAAGTTCTTTAATAAAAGTTGCTTGGTTATCGTTAGAGATAACTTCACATTCCCATTGCTGAACACCAAAGATTTCATCTTCAAGCACAATATCCATATCTTGCTTAACAGCCACTTGACAGGCTAAACGACAACCTTCTTTTGCTTCACGCTTATTGATATGGCCTGATTCAGTGGGTAGTAAATCACCACCACCTGAATGTATTTCTACACGACACTGGCCACAAGTACCACCGCCACCACAAGCTGAAGGTATAAAAATACCTTGGTCAGCAAGTGCGCCTAAAAGCTTACCACCAGCCGGAGTTACTACCGACTTTTCTGGGTCACCATTAATGCTAATCGTAACGTCACCTGAAGAAACTAACTTAGATTTGGCAAGTAAAATTACCACTACTAAGGCTAGCACTATCACAGTGAACATCGATACGCCGAGAATAATAATTTCCATCGACTTTCCTTTAATTTTCTCTAAGGGTTTTAGCTAAGTCATTTACTCGCAAGTAAGTGCTCGCTAAAACCAACATAAACCTAAAGTGAAATACCACCGAAAGAAAGAAAGCCAAAGGCCATCAATCCTGCAGAAATAAACGTAATACCTAGACCTTTTAAGCCATCAGGTACGTCCGAGTATTTCATCTTTTCACGAATACCCGCCATTAATACTATTGCTAACATCCAACCTACACCTGAGCCAATGCCGTAAACAACACTTTCACCTAAGGTTAAGTTTTTTGCTACCATAAATGACACACCACCAAAGATGGCACAGTTAACAGTAATCAAGGGTAAGAAAACACCCAGCGCTTGGTATAGCGCAGGAAAGTATTTATCTAATACCATTTCAAGAATCTGCACTAAGGCCGCAATCACACCAATAAAGGTAATAAAAGACAAAAAGCTTAAATCTATAGAGTCTTTTGCCTCGGTAACACCCATGACGCTATCTAACGCACCTGGCGCTAAAATCGCTTGATAAATGATTTGGTTAACAGGTACTGCAATGCCTAATACTACAACAACTGCAACACCTAGACCTATCGCCGTGCTAACATTCTTAGAAACCGCTAAGAATGTACACATACCGAGGAAGAAGGTTAATGCCAAATTTTCAATAAATATAGCCTTAACAAATATACTTAAATAATGTTCCATAACGACTTAATCCTTCTCTACTTGTTCTGGCCTGAACTGGCGAATTGCCCAGATAATTAAACCGATAATGAAGAATGAGCTAAAGGGTAAAACTAATAAGCCATTACCTTGGTACCAACCGTTGTTTTGCACCAAAGTAAACACTTCATAACCAAATAGTTCACCAAAACCAAATAGTTCACGGAAAAAAGCAACAACCATCAACACTGCACCGTAACCTAAACCATTACCGATACCATCTAAAAAGCTAACCCCTGGCTTTTCTTTCATCGCAAAAGCTTCAGCACGGCCCATCACAATACAGTTAGTAATGATCAGTCCGATAAATACCGACAACTCTTTTGATAGCTGATAAGAAAACGCTTTTAACACTTGGTCAACCAAAATAACCAGTGAAGCAATAATCACCATCTGTACTATGATACGAACACTGGATGGTATTTGATGACGAATCAGTGAAATAAATAAATTTGAAAAGCCTGTTACTAGCATGACGGCAAGCGTCATAACCAACGCATTCGCTAATGAGCTTGTAACGGCCAGTGCAGAACAAACACCCAGCACTTGCAAGGCGATCGGGTTATTATCAATAACAGGTCCAAATAATACTTTTTTAGTATCAGTAGCCATTAGTTCAATCCTCCAGCGCGGTAGTTAGTAATAAATGGACCATAGCCCTCTTTGCCTAACCAAAAATGCAATGTATTCTCAACACCATTACTGGTCAAGGTAGCACCAGACAAGGCATCTACGCCGTGAATATTGCCAGCTTTAGCACCACCTTTAACAATTTGAATCGCTATGTTGCCTTGTTCGTCAAACATTTCCTTACCTGGCCACAAAGCTTTCCATTTAGGGTTAAGTACTTCAGCACCTAAGCCCGGCGTTTCTTTTAGCTCAGAGTAGATAAGACTTTTAACGGTATTTAAATCAGACTCTAAACCAATAAAGCCGTACATTAGATCCCATAAGCCAGAGCCAACAATAGGCAATACTATCGTTGATACCTTACCTTGTTCATCTTTAATCAAATAAACCACGGCATGATCAGCTTGACGATTGATACCAGCAATATCATTTTCAGGTATTGAGCTTTTACTGATATCACGCGCATCAGCACGTTCATCAAAGGTTTTAACATTACCTTCAATGACTTTACCTGTTGCTAAGCTAATCATCTTGGCATCAACATACTTTTCATACGTATCAACAATACTTTCAGATTCACCACCCAAAGCTTTAATATTTTCTGCTTTAAGCGCTATCGCTAATAAACCAGATGCTTCAAGGATCTTAGTTTGCTTATCAAGCAATTTATTGGCGGTTTGTAAGGGTTTTAAACCAACTGCAGCAATCGATACTAGGGCAGCACAAACTAAACAAATTATAAATACGAAACCAACAGTTCCGCCGAAAGTTTCTTTCTTTTTAGTATCAGACATTACGAGCAAGCCTCCGTTTGATATTTTCTTGAGCCATAAAATAATCAAGTAGTGGAGCAAACAAGTTAGCGAATAAAATAGCTAACATAATACCTTCTGGGAATGCTGGGTTAACCACACGTATCAGTACCACCATCAGACCAATCATTGCCCCGTACCAATATTTACCTTTATTGGTAAATGCAGCGGTTACTGGGTCTGTTGCCATAAACATCATACCAAAAGCAAAACCACCACTGACAAGGTGCCAATACCAAGGCATAGCAAACATAGCATTGGTATCACTACCGATGCTATTAAATAGCATTGACGTTAACACCATACCGGTAAACACACCTAAGACGATGCGCCATGAGGCAATACCTTTATAAAGTATATAAGCACCACCAAGCAAAACCATGACTGTGGAAACCTCGCCAACAGAGCCTGGGATATAGCCTAAGAAAGCATTCCACCAATCAGTACCAATGGTATAATCGTTTAGCCCTTGGCTTGCTGCACTTAGCGTTGTTGCACCCGAGTAACCATCAACAGCAACCCACACAGAGCCACCTGAGATATCCGTTGGATAAGCAAAGTATAAAAACGCACGACCGGCTAATGCTGGATTTAAGAAGTTTTTACCTGTACCACCAAATATTTCTTTGGCAATAACAATACCAAAAGTAATACCTATGGCGGCTTGCCATAGTGGAATAGTTGCCGGTAAGATCAAAGCGAAAAGCACTGAACTAACAAAGAAACCTTCGTTAACTTCATGTTTGCGCACTGAGGCGAACAACACTTCCCAAAAACCACCGACAACAAACACTGTGGCATAGATAGGTAAGAAGAACACAGCGCCGTAACACATCATGCTGAACCAACCAGATTCTACAGATAAGCTACCGCCCAGCATTTCAAACAAACCGACTTGCCAATTATCAGGTAAAGCGTAACCGGCCGCTAATGCGTCAGCCGCTTGGAAACCAATGTTGTACATACCCCAGAACATAGCAGGAAAAACCGCTAGCCATACTGTGATCATAATACGTTTAAGATCCATACTGTCACGAATGTGAGTTTGACCTTTGTTCACTTGGCCAGGCGTAAATAGCCCTGTTGCGACCGCTTCGTAAAGCGCATACCAAGTTTCAAATTTACCGCCTTTTTCAAATTGCGGTTCAATATCTTCAATAAACTTTTTCAAGCCCATGACTAACCTTCCTTCTCAATTGTGGTTAGGCAATCACGAAGGATCACGCCGTAATCTGTTTTGCCTGGGCAAACAAACGTACACAAGGCTAAATCTTCTTCATCAAGCTCTAAAGCACCAAGCTGTTGCGCTCTGTCGGTATCACCGGCACATAAATCACGCAATAACAATGTCGGTAAAATATCTAACGGCATAACACGTTCGAAATTACCAATAGGCACCATAGCTCGAGAACTGCCATTGGTTGTAGTCGTCATGTTGAACAACTTCTTAGGGAAGAAGTGTGACATGTACGCACGCGTTACTGAGAATTTATTAGGTCCCGGGTACATATAACCAATAAACTCTTTTTCTCTACCTTCAAGGATCAGACAGATTTGCGTGTGATAGCGACCTAAGTAACCTTTAACGCCTGAGGCAATTGCGCCTAATAACAATGAACCCGAAACGACACGTAACTCACCATCAAGTGTTTCATTAGCAATAATTTCTGCAACATTTGCACCTAATACGGTACGAACCAAGCGAGGGTTCTTTGCAGCAGGACCGGCTAAAGAAATAATACGACTACTGTCTAACTCACCAGAAGTAAACAAGTTACCAATCGCGATTACATCTTGATAGCCAGCATGCCATGCAACTTTATCAGCACTAACAGGCTTCAAGAAATGCATATGTGTGCCAACTAGACCCGCAGGATGTTTTCCAGCAAATTCATTGACAATAGCCGATGAATTAACCGCAATATCACTACCTGGCGCTTTGCTGACAAAAACTTCACCGTCAGTTAAGCGCGCAAGCACAGTTAAACCGTTGGCAAATGCGGCACTTTGCTCAGCAATAATGAGTGCTGGATTGGCGGCCAATGGATTAGTATCCATAGCGCTAACAAATATGGCAACAGGCTTGGCATCTACCGCAGGAACTTTACTAAATGGACGTGTACGTAATGCCGTCCACAAACCTGAGTTAACTAGGTTTGCAACAACATCTTCACGTGCAATAGAGTTGAGTTCGTTAGCTGCATAACAAGTAAACGTTTCTTGCTCACTGCCACCAATTTCGATGACAACTGATTGCAATACGCGCTTTTCGCCACGATTAATTTCTTTAACAACACCTGAAGCTTGAGCTGTGAATTTAACGCCAGGATTCTTTTTATCTTCAAAAAGTGCCTGACCTTTTTTAACGCTTTCTCCAACCTTAACAAACATGGTTGGGCGCATACCCACGAACTCTTCACCTAATGTTGCAACAGTTTTGATGGACGGACCATCATGGATTACCTGCTGGGGGGTACCTACTACAGGAACATCCAGACCTTTTTTTATTGTAATCATAAACACTTGCACTACTTTTGATGGGAGTAATCAAAATCAATTTTTGAGCTATTTAACCGCACTTTCTGTTGCAAAACATCACAACAATGAGCGCAGACAATTAACAAAACGACTGATTTCAGTGTATTTCAGCAAAGTCTTAATTTATTTTTGATAAATCAAGGTTCACTGGCTCTAGTTAAAATTTCTGGCGCGATTCTAGCACAAAACCACATTTTGATTCTATCTTAAGCAGCACAAAAAATAACAATTTAGTCGAATAATCTCTAATTCGGCTAATATTAGAACGAAATATCATTTTTTAGTAGAAATTTACTACGATACAGCATCAATTCCAGTTAAAAATTGACTCATTATTCTCTGCAATAAAGTGCTAAACAAGCAAAGTTATAAAGCATAAATAACGCCTAATCAACATAAAAAAACCGACAAATTGTCGGTTTTTTTAATCACAGAGATTAGGTTACTCATTTATCATGCACTAGCCTGTATGACTTTCAGTGTGATGTTTCATGTAATTTGCAACAAATTACAACAGGTTATTGATCGCCAATTCTGGATTAATATCTGCGTTATAATCGACGCCAGTTAAGTCAAAACCAAATAACTTCAAAAACTCTTGATGATAACCAAGATAATCGGTTAACTCATCAATGGTGTCGCTATCAACCGTATTCCAAATATCAGTGACACGTTTTTGCACGCTGTCTTCAAGTTCTTTGTTATTTTGACGCAAACGCCCAGCTTCATCAATAATAGGGTTTTTGCCGTATATATTTTCTCTAAACAAGCCTTGAATTTGCTCAATACAACCTTCGTAAGTGCCATCAGCTTTCATCACTTTAAACATGGCTGAAATATATAATGGCATAATAGGAATTGCCGAACTGGCTTGTGTTACCACGGCATTAAGTGACGTAACATAAGCTTCGCCCTTAATATTAGCTGTTGTCGCTTTTATTGCTGTTGACGCACGATCTAAATCTTCTTTTGCACGACCAATAGTGGCATGTCCGTATATCGGCCAAGTTAATTCTTTACCAATATAGGTATAAGCAACGGTTTTAAAACCCTTAGCCAGTACACCCGCATCGCCGAGAGCCTTAATCCAAAGCTCCCAATCAGCGCCACCCATAACGTCGATAGTGCCTTGAATTTCTGCTTCTGTAGCCGCATCCACTGACATTGTATCAATCGTACGTTTAGAGGTATTTAAGTTTTTCGTCGTAACACTTTGACCAATAGGTTTAAGTGCTGATGAATAGACTTCACCCGTATCCGGATCCGTACGACGTGGCGACGCTAAGCTGTATACAATCAGGTCAATTTCACCTAATTCTGCTTTTATAGCGGCAATAGCTTTTGCTTTAATTTCATGAGAAAAAGCATCGCCATTGATATTTTTTGACCACAGGCCTGCTTGGTCAGCCGCCGCTTGAAAAGCAGCCGTATTATACCAACCCGCTGATGCGGTTTTTCTTTCTGTTGGTGGCTTTTCAAAGAAAATACCTAATGTTTTAGCGTCATTACCAAAAGCCGCTGTGATTCGAGATGACAAGCCGTAACCTGTTGATGCACCAATAACTAATACGTTCTTAGGCTTATCATCGGCTTGAGGCTGACTTTTTACATAAGCAATTTGCTCGTTAACATGCGCTGCACAACCGGCAGGATGAGCATTAGTACAAATAAAACCACGAATTTTTGGCTTAATAACCATAACTATACCTTCTTAGTGTCACTTCAAAATCCCAATAACATACAACACCAAGTAGTATCGTGATACGGGGTTATTCAAAGTAACAATTTGAGTTTGAAAAATGCTTAATTAAAATTAATTAAGCTTAATTTACTGTCTACAAACAATTTTCCGACTAGTTTACTCTGGCTTGACCTCTTAAGAGATGCGACCAGTGGTGAAACTCAGTCATGCTAGACAATACTTGACTACAACCAACGATAATATTCGACAAAAGCCGACAACATTGTTAAAAAATCAGCGATTTTGGTCATAAGCTTGCAAGGTTAATTTATTATACGCTCGCATAGATGCTAAAAATTCACTTTATGACTGCCATACGCGGGCAAAATATTTATCTGCTTTAACCTGTTCTTTAATCAAGGCGTTCTTATGCTATTTTAATGCTAACATAACTTCAGCAGGCATTTGACGTAATTGCACATTATGCGCTTTAATCAGGGCTTTTAATGCCATATTTTTACGGGCTTCTGCTAAGGTTGATTCATTTACCGCATTAACAGCCACTTCAATAATACTATGTAAATCAACAGGCAAAGCAGCAAAAGCTTGTTGGCTAACTAAAAACGCTAAGCCAGTGCCTGGCTCATGCCATATTGATGATTAATACTAGTCTGCGGCCTGATAAAATTCGGAAGCTACTCATTGTATAGCTTACACAGCAAAGATCTTTAATATCGACATTCATGGTTCTACTAATGCCGTGGAGCCATAGCCTTACATAGCTATAAACCACTCAATAGAGCGATTACCTAGATGGCTATGAACTGCTATGTGATCGCTGCATACCCTAAGTCCTGTACATCGCTGCTCTTTCACATCCATGTGACCGCTGCATACCGTACATCCTGTACATAAAAACACCGTTAATATGACATTAACGGTGCAAAAGATAATAGCGAGCTATTTACCAGAGATACGCGGATAATTTATCCTGTTTTTTTGCTACCGCCTAAGCATTTAGGTGATAAAGGTGTGTTCTCAGCGTAATAGTTTTTCCACTCTTGTTCAGTATAAGTATGTAGGGCAAGTGCATGTATTTTATCTGCAAGCTCTGTCGCTAATAATGTGTTAATGGCGCGATGGCGCTTAATCAAACGTTCGCCTTCAAATTCATCTGAAACAATAATCACTTTAAAGTGCGACTCGCTACCCGGTGCAACATTATGCATATGACTTTCATTAATTACATCGAGATGAAGGGGTGAAAAAGCAGCAAGTAGTTTTTCTTCAATAATAGCTTCGATTGTCATAATATTTTCCCTAAGGTTGATCGGCTAATGGATCAGTTTTAATTTTAGTCGTTACTGATAATTATGCCATCTATCTAGACGACTGACAGCGTTATTTTAACTATTATTCTTACTAGTTAAGTTTTTTGAAAATTGCCAAAATAAACCTTAGAGACATATCTTTCGAAAGGTCAGGTTGATACGTGGCGCTATTTCTTTACTTCTTTTAGGTAGGCAGTGTTGCCAGTATTTTTGTGTATTTCCTCGCATAATCAGTAAGCTACCCGGCCTAAGCATAATGTTTATTTTTTCTTTAGTGATAATATGTTTAAGTTGAAATTCACGTTCTGCGCCAAAAGATAACGAAGCGATAGTTGGCATTAGACCTAATTCAGGCTCATCATCACTATGCCAGCCGACACTGTCATCTTGATTACGGTATAAATTTGCTAATACCGCATTAAACTCATGGTCACAATAGTCGCTAACTTTTGCTTTCAGTGCCCGTAAACTTTCGGTCCAAGGTTGGGCTATCAAGGTCATATTTGAATAACGGTAACTGAGATTATTATCACCATACCAAGCTTGTAATCTTGGTATTTTCATCACTTTGCCAAACATTTTAATATCATCATGGCGCCAAGCTAACTTTTGCTCAAGTTGGTGAAAAAACAGTTGTGCTTTATCTGCAGCATAAAAGTTTTCGATATAATCTATATCAGCATCAGGAGATAGTATTTTCAAACCAATAGCTTCCTTATGATGTTTTAATGATGAGTTTGTCTTATTTAACGCAATTATCTCGATAAAATCCGCAATTAACTAGCTCGTAGTGATAAATTTTGTCACAATATCAGTAACGCCAACCAAGTATTTATCACTATGATCAGCCCTTTTATTCTCAATGACAAAAACCTTTTTCTCGATCGTTTTCCAACCGGCCAAGTCAATCGAAGCTTGCAAGCATGGGACGCCGCTGATGAATATATAATTAGTTACGTAGAGCAACAACTATTAACTAGCTCAAAACAAAACATTCTTATTTTCAATGATAGTTTTGGCGCTATAAGCTGCAACTTAACTGGGCAGCAGTTGTATTGTGTTAGTGACTCATTTTTAAGTCATCAAGGTATTGAACTTAATCTAGAGCAAAATGGTTTATCAGACGAAAATATCACCCTGCTGAGCAGCCTAGATGATTTACCTAGCGATATTAACATCGTGCTTTATAAAATTCCAAAAAGCAAAGGCCTACTTTGCCAACAACTGAGCAAAATAAAACAGCAGCTGAGTAAAGATGCTATTTTTATCGCCTGCGATCGCGCTAAGGAAATTCACAGTTCGACACTTAAATTGTTTGAAAATTACTTAGGCACAACAACAACATCATTAGCGGTAAAAAAAGCCCGCCTAGTTTTTAGTCAACTCGATAATGACAAAGCATTATCGGCGGTTTTTCCAACCTCATGGCCATTAGAAAACACCGATTTTATCCTACATAATCACGCCAACGTTTATGCTCGAGAAAAACTCGATATTGGCGCGCGTTATTTTATGGAAAATTTACCCAATGTTGCTGCAAACACTGAGGTTATCGACCTAGGTTGTGGTAATGGTGTTATTGGCTTACAGGTATTATCAAAGCAGCCCGCAGCGCAAGTGCACTTTATCGATGAGTCTTACATGGCGATCGCATCAGCAAAATTAAATATGACTGCAAACTTACCCTCAGCTATTGAACAGTGCCATTTTCTAGTCAACGATTGCTTAACCAGTGTTGAGGGCGGCAGTGTTGATCTTGTATTATGTAACCCGCCATTTCATCAACAAACCGCCACCACAGATCATATCGCGTGGCAGATGTTTAAAGACAGCCACCGGGTATTGAAAAAAGGGGGTGAGTTACGCATTATTGGCAACCGTCAACTGGGTTATCATATAAAATTACAACGTATTTTTGGCAATGAAAAGTTGATTGCCAGTAACGAAAAGTTTGTCACTATTTCAGCAATAAAACGTTAATTTTGTCACTTTAATTCTAAAGGATATAAGATGAAATCAAGTATAATAAAGTTGCTACTTTTAAGCGCTACTAGCTTGTTATTTGCCTGTAGTGCGCCAATAAAGCAGGTTATTGTCAGCCCTGAAATCAATGTAGGTAGCAGTGATGCCTTCCAACAAAAGCAAGTGCAATTACGCTTTAGTGATTTGCGCCGCTCAAACCATGTCGTGCAAATTTTACGTGCTGGCGAGGCCACACAGTTATATTCACCTCAACAGCGCATAGTTGATATTGTATCTACAACACTTACCCCAGCATTAATAGCTAATGGTCTACAAATACAGCCGCTAGCCGTTAATCAAGTGGACGTTATTATCGATAATGCCTTGGTTAGTGTGCAACAACAATTGTTAAAATATAGCGCCAGTAATCAAATGAGTTTTCGTGTGGTTGTCAATAATGGCAAAAACACTTTAACAAAAACATTTAAAATTACCGGTACCAGCAATGGCCCTCTAAAAGCAGACCTTGCGGTATTAGAGCGCGATTTTAACCAACAACTGACAAAATTATTAAGCCAAATAGTGCAAAGCGAAGAGTTGCAGCAGTTTATTCAATAGCACAATAACTTAATAACCGGATGTCGAGAGAGCCATAATGAAAATTTTTTCAGTGATATTATTATTACTTTCATTCACCTGTAGTGCCAAGAATTTAGCCATTGATCCTGATAATTTATTCCCACGAGTTAAATTAGAAACCTCAATGGGCACCATTATTGTAGAGCTTGATAGAATACGCGCTCCTATTACTGTCGATAATTTTTTAACCTATGTGGTTAGAGGCGAATACAACAACACTATTTTTCATCGTATTGTGCCTGAATTTATTGTTCAAGGCGGAGGCTATAGCCAAAACTTTGAACTTAAAAAAGTGGATAACACCATCATAAATGAGTCAGGCAATGGTTTAAAAAATGTCATAGGCACGATTGCCATGGCAAAAGAGAACCGTCCTCATACCGCAAATAGACAATTTTTTTTCAACGTGGCAGATAATAGCAGTTTAGACCCCGGCAGACATTGGGGTTATGCGGTTTTTGGTGCCATCGTGGAAGGTCAAGCAGTGGTAGATGCCATGGCCTTAGTGAAAACAGATTATAATGGCGAAATGGGCTGGGAAGATGTGCCTATTGAACCTATCATGTTAATCAAGGCCATTTTATTGCCTGCCATCTAAAGCCCTTATCCGAAATTGATTCATTATATACTGGGCTGATTGGTTTTTATCAACGCCCTCTTAATAATAAAATAGATGATGAATAACATTACCTTGGTATAAAACACACTTTCCAAATAGTCTTTTGGTTACTAAATCGCCTTTTAACACCCCCCTATAAGTCACCATTGAACAACAGGTCAACGTTGACAATTTGAATTTTATCTACGATAACTAAACAGCATCAAAAAATATTACAAGGCGAGCAACACTCTTATATACCCGAGTATATAGCAGAATTTCATACCAGAGCTAAGCTAGCTTATTAGCTAGATTTCGAAAAAGGAACATCATGATAATTGAGCAGTTTATCAATGAAAAAATCACACAAATTAGGGCCTATATTACCGCTGTTATTAATCATTCTCTGCACTACACTGAGCTTGATAAATTTGTCGAAAACACCATGGCAGAATGGACTTTACTTCAGGTGAGTGACGAAACGCCCAATAATGCTAGAGAACGTGTATTTTGGCATATAATGCATGAACTTAGTTTGCACAGCGCTAATGACCTTGAACGTGATTTATACTTTAAAAGTGAGATATCCACCTGTTTAGAGTTTTTCTCTGGAACGGGCAGTTATCCTATTGATTGCATAGGTTGGCGCCCAATACCTTAATATTACAAGATTAAAAAAAATCCACAGGTAAGCAGTAATAACTAATTGCCTGTTTCAAAATATTAAACTTCTGTTTACTAATACATTTTGATAGCCTTACAACATTATATTCTCGCATTCATTAGGCTTTGAGCAATGCAATCCCCGACCTTTAAACAAGCAATACTCAATCGCCGCATGCTAATTTGTATATTCACTGGCTTTAGCTCCGGACTGCCTTTGTTTATTCTTTATCAACTGGTGCCGGGTTGGTTACGCTCAGAGGGTGTTAGTCTTACCGAGATTGGTTTGTTTTCCTTAATTGGTATTCCCTACGTATGGAAATTCATTTGGTCGCCATTAATGGACCGCTATTCATTACCGGTATTGGGACGCCGCCGCAGTTGGATGTTACTCACCCAGGTATTATTGCTCTTCTCTATTGCAGGTTTTGGTTTTGTTGACCCCGTAATGAATATCTGGAATGTTGCCTACCTAGCAGCCGCTGTGGCATTTTTTAGTGCGAGTCAAGATATTGTACTCGATGCCTATCGTCGAGAGTTACTGCCTGAGCATGAACTTGGCCTAGGTAACTCTATTCACGTACAAGCTTACCGGCTTTCTGGCTTAGTGCCGGGTTCGTTGGCCTTTATTCTTTCTGACCATATCAGTTGGCAAGCAGTATTTATTATTGTCGCGGCGTTTATGCTAATAGGCGTTGTCTTAAGCCTTTCAATCAAAGAGCTTAATAACACCGCCCAAGCACCAAAAACATTACAGCAAGCCGTTGTTTTACCGTTTAAGGACTTTATTAGTAGAGAAGGTACAAAATCTGCGCTACAAATTCTCGCTTTTTTGTTTTTATATAAACTCGGCGACAGTATGGCAACGGCTTTACAAACGCCATTTTTTATCGACTTAGGTTTTACTAAAACTGAGATAGGTGTGGTGGCTAAAACAGCGTCATTAATTGCTATGACTATAGGTTTGGCTGTTGGTGGTATCGTAATGATTAAATTAAGTATTAATCGTGCGCTTTGGTTGTTTGGTTTTGTGCAAATAATAAGTATACTAGGTTTTGCAGCCCTCGCAGAAATTGGCCACAACACCTACGCTTTAGCTTTCGCTATGGGCTTTGAGTATTTGGGTGTTGGTCTTGGCACAGCGGCCTTTACCGCTTTTATTGCCCGAGCCACTAACCCAGCATTTGCAGCAACACA
Organism: Colwellia sp. MB02u-9; assembly: GCF_014077085.1. Lineage (NCBI taxonomy): Bacteria > Pseudomonadati > Pseudomonadota > Gammaproteobacteria > Alteromonadales > Colwelliaceae > Colwellia > Colwellia sp. MB02u-9. The sequence goes on along the minus strand of NZ_JACGVF010000069.1, from coordinate 151,931 downwards.
ATTTGCATTATTTACTGCATTAACCGCACTGCCAAGAACATTTGCCAATGCCACTACGGGCGTTATTGTTGAACAAATAGGTTGGACTAATTTTTACTTTATATGTACGGCATTAGCGATACCCGGTATGTTAATGCTATTAAAAGTGGCACCATGGCGCGAGCCATCAAAAACAGTAACGCAGGAGATAGCGTAAATATGATCCAACTATTTTTTCTTGTCCCTATACTCATGAGCGCTATTTGGTATTGGTATTTAAGCAGTAATAATTACACCATTAAACAGGGCTTAAAAGGCTTTGGTTATATCTTTGCTTTTAACGCTACTATTATCGCTTTTTTCATTTTAATGTTGTTTATAACGCATTAATTCATCTAGCTATCTTAAAAAAATTGAAAAATTAGAAGTTAAAAGTTGAAATTGAAAAAGCCACTTACTGCGGCTTTTTCAGACCTTGAGTTCAATCAAATAAACTGACCAGTTTTCAGTTAAAAAACCGAACGAAAACCTGAACGAGAACTACTGCGACCAGCACGACGATTTCTCATTCTACTGTGCAACTCTTTTCGCTTAGACTCTAACCACTCATCTCGAGTAATAGTTTCATCGCTATGACGACCTTCTTCACGCTTTCGGTAGTGACAAAATTCTAAGAAAGCCTCGATGTCATCTTTAAGTTCATCAACAACTAGCTCAATCATGATGGCATCATCTAAAAAACCTAACACCGGAATATGATCAGGCACTAAATCCTCAGGATCACTAAAATAAGCCAAAGCACTTAATACATCAGCCCGCTCTTGGTCAGGTATTTTCCACTCCGAATCTTCAATCATAGCGACTAAGGTGGCTAATTTTTTAATTCTTTCACTGACAAATAGCGGCACATCAACTTGAATGTCTTTACTCAGGCTTTTTGCATTAGCTAAAATTTCTGCTTCAGTTAAATTTTTTGCTTCTGATTTAGCTGCTCGCATCACATCACGAAAATACGCTAAATCTGACTCTTTCAATTCAAAGGTAACTTCAAATGCCATTTTAATTCTCCTAATATTTGGCTTACTTTGATCGGTAACCCTTTAAATTTAACAGAACATTGACAATACACCACTAATGCAGACAAATATAAACCATTCATTTAAATAACCCTTGTGCTATTTATAACTTAATTTTGGCCACAACATTATTTCAGTCTAAGTTGATAAACAAAGTGAGTAAAATTATATTGCTGCCAAAAAAAGCCTAATAAAAAATTAAGTACCTGTTTATGTTTATGTTTATGTTTATGTTTATGTTATTTAAAATAATATTAGCTATATTGTAAATACCCTAGCTTATAAATACTTAGATGATAATAACCATTAGCTAAACTGAACTTACTGTGCAGCCATATTTTTTTTACAGGGAGAGAAGTCAGTAGAAGTAGTGCAGGATCAATTAGCGATATGCTCTAATGCCTTGAAAGACAGGACGCCTGAACATAAAAAAGCACCCTAAGGTGCTTTTTTCGTTATGCGTTTAACTCAGCTTATTCAGCGAGTAATGCCAAGTTGGTATTACTCAGCAAGTGGACGCATATGCGGGAATAAAATAACGTCTTTAATGGTAGGTGAATCGGTGAATAGCATGACTAATCGATCAATACCAATACCTTCACCCGCTGTTGGCGGTAAACCGTATTCAAGTGCTTGAATATAGTCAGCGTCAAAGTGCATGGCTTCGTCATCACCGGCATCTTTACCTGCAACTTGATTTCTAAAACGCGCCGCTTGGTCTTCAGCATCATTAAGCTCTGAGAAACCGTTGGCTAGTTCACGACCACCAACAAAAAACTCAAAACGGTCAGTGATAAATGCGTTGTCATCATTTCTACGAGCTAATGGCGATACTTCCCAAGGATATTCTGTGATAAAGGTCGGTTGGTCAAGCATATGCTCGGCAACTTCTTCAAAAATCTCACAAACATACTTACCAGCACCCCAGACTTTAGATGCTTCAGTTTCCTTAACACCCACTTGTTTTGCCATCGCTTTTAAGGCATCAAAATTAGCTTCTGGGTCACGTAAAACCGCTTCATCAAGGTTGGTACCATATTGTAAAATCGCATCAACCATAGACAGACGGGTAAACGACTTACCAAAATCATAAAACTTCTCTTCTACGACTTCACCGTCAGAGTTTTTAACGGTATTACGAATAATCGCTGAACCCATAACGTCTTCCGCTAGGGTACGTAACATTTCTTCAGTAAGGTTCATTAGGTCATGATAATCAGCATAAGCTTGGTAGAATTCAATCATGGTAAATTCTGGATTATGACGTGATGATAAGCCTTCATTACGAAAGTTACGGTTAATTTCAAAAACTTTCTCAAAACCACCAACAACCAAGCGCTTCAAGTAAAGCTCTGGCGCAATACGCATATACATTTGAATGTCTAAGGCATTGTGGAATGTTTCAAAAGGCTTCGCCGTTGCACCACCTGGGATGGTTTGTAGCATAGGTGTTTCAACTTCCATAAAATCACGGTCAGTTAAAAATTTGCGAATACCATCAACAATTTTTGAACGAATTTTAAAGGTGTTACGCGTTTCTTCATTGATGATCAAATCAACGTAACGTTGGCGATATTTTGTTTCAACATCTGATAAGCCGTGAAACTTTTCTGGTAATGGACGCAGTGACTTTGTTAACAGCTCATATTTATCCATATTGACGTATAAGTCGCCTTTACCTGACATATGCATAGTACCGGTAACACCAATAATATCGCCAATGTCTAAAGTGCCCCAACGCTCTTTAATGTCTTTTTGCACCGTTTTATGGGCATAAGCCTGAATACGGCCCGTCATATCTTGTAAGACTAAAAATGGACCACGTTTTGCCATAACACGACCAGCAATGCTGTAAAGACCGGTTTCAGCTTCAAGCGTTTCTTTATCTTTTTCACCGTGTTCAGCTTGCAAATCAGCAGCATAATGTTTTCGGTCAAACTTGTTAGGGTGGCCATTAGCCGGACAGTTTTCTCGAATTTTTGCTAATTTGCCACGACGCTCGGCAATCAATTTATTTTCGTCTTGGTGTGCTTGATCAGTCATTTTATTTCTCGTGTGTTAACGTAACATGGAATTTAAGCTAAGTTATTTAGCGCTCAAATCTTGCTATTACAGGTATATTCTATTAAAAATAGTTTAAATTAATTAAGTACTTATAAGCCAGATTTCAAACTAGCTTTTAAAAATTTGTTTAAATCACCGTCTAATACTGCCTGAGTATTGCGATTTTCTATGCCAGTGCGTAAGTCTTTAATACGGCTGTCATCTAAAACATAAGAGCGTATTTGACTGCCCCAGCCAATATCTGACTTGCCGTCTTCTAATTCTTGTTTACCTTCATTTTGCTTTTGCATTTCCATTTCATACAATTTAGCTTTTAGCAATTTCATCGCGGTAGCACGGTTTTTGTGCTGTGAACGATCAGCCTGACAAGCCACTACTGCGCCGGTTGGCTCATGGGTAATACGTATGGCAGAATCAGTTTTGTTAACATGTTGACCACCCGCACCAGAGGCACGAAAAGTGTCTATGCGTAAATCTGCTGGGTTAATATCAATTTCAATGTTGTCGTCTATTTCTGGGTAAATAAACGCAGAAGCAAACGAGGTATGACGACGACCACTTGAGTCAAAAGGTGACTTGCGTACTAAACGATGCACACCGGTTTCTGTGCGTAACCAACCAAAAGCATACTCACCCGTGTATTTAATGGTGCAACCTTTAATACCGGCGACATCACCGCCGGTGACTTCAATGGCTTCTGTTTTGTAACCATTGGCTTCACCCCAGCGTAAATACATGCGCATAAGCATTTCAGCCCAATCTTGTGCTTCTGTACCGCCAGATCCTGATTGAATATCTAAATAGCAGTTATTGGCGTCGTGATCACCAGAAAACATCCGACGAAATTCTAGTTTTTCAAGGCTAACTTCTAAGGTTTTTGTTTCAGCTTCAGCGTCATTAAAGGTTTCTTCGTCGTCGGCTTCAACGGCAAGTTCAACCAAGCCTTCAATGTCTTCACAACCTGAGTCCATTTGTTGAATAGTTTCAACCACAGCTTCTAATGCCGCACGTTCACGACCTAGTGCTTGTGCACGTTCAGGGTTATTCCACACATCGGCAGATTCTAATTCTCGCGTAACTTCAACCAAGCGTTCTGACTTTTGGTCGTAGTCAAAGATACCCCCGAAGCAGATTGGTGCGTTCACGAATTTCTTTAATTTTATTGAGTACTGGATTAACTTCTAGCATATTTTTTATCTGTCACGCCGTAATTGATGAATAAAGGGAAAAACAAAAAAAATAGTCGCGCATTGTAGCCTAATTACGCGATTAAATAAACGCTTGCTTGAGTAATGCAATGCCATTTTTATGATATTTTTATCACCTCTTAAGCTGATAATGGCATTGATAACCTTTAGTCTAATTGTTCAACCATTAATTGTACTGACTGTTTACCACGAAACTCATTAATGTCCAGACGATAGGCTAGCTTCACCTGCTTGGCTTGGTTGTCTGGCCAACGCTTAATATCAACATTAAAGGCGATGGCATCAAATACTTGCTGGTCTTTTTCTACCACAAGCTTTAAGTGTTTTTCGCCGACAATACGTTGCTGTACAAGCGTGAAAACGTCATCAAATACCGGTTCTGGAAAGTTTTGTCCCCACGGCCCGGCCTCACGTAAGACCTGTGCAAAAGCCAGTGTCATATCGTTAGTTAATAGCTCGCCATCTGAGGCCAGTACACCCGTTAAAGCTTCTTTACTTAACCACTGCTCGGCATATTGCTCAAATAGCGCGGAAAACTGTTCGAATTTATTTGCCGGTATTGATAAACCTGCCGCCATGGCATGACCACCAAATTTTATAATAATACCAGGGTGTTGGCTGTCAATATACTCGAGTAAATCACGAATATGTAAACCTGGAATAGAGCGCGCTGAGCCTTTTATTTCATTGCTACTGATATCAATACTGTCAGCGTCACTGTTATTCATACCACTGGCGTCGTCATCATTGCCTTTGGCAAAGACAATACTCGGGCGATGATACTTTTCTTTTAAGCGCCCTGCGACAATACCGATGACGCCTTGATGCCAGTCGCCATGAAACAAACTAATGCCATGGGGTAAATTGCTTTCACTAAACTGTAAACTGGCCAGTACTTGCTCGGCCTCAATTTGCATGCCCTGCTCTATTTCCCGGCGCGCTTTATTTAAGTCATCCAGATCGGCCGCCATCACTCTAGCGCTTGATAAATCTTTTGCTAGTAAACAGTTAATGCCAAACGCCATGTCGTCTAATCGACCTGCTGCATTGATACGTGGGCCTAAAGCAAAGCCAAAATCACTGGCCACTAATTTTTGCTGATTTTTACCGGCAATTTCTATTAAGGCTTGAATACCCGGGCGCGTCGCTCCTGCTCGAATGCGCTTGAGTCCTTGTTCGACTAAAATTCGATTATTGGCATCAAGTGACACCACATCAGCAACTGTACCTAAGGCAACTAAATCAAGTAATCGTGCGATATTAGGCTCTTTAATGTTCTGCTGTTCAAACCATTGCTGTTCACGTAAATATTTTCTTAACGCCAACATAAAGTAAAATGCGACACCAACACCGGCCAACGACTTACTGGCAAAATTACAACCCACTTGATTTGGATTAACAATGGCATCGGCAGGAGGTGTATGCGCGCCAGGTAAATGATGGTCAGTAACCACCACTTGCAGCCCTAACTCCTTCGCCCTTTTAACACCCGCAATGCAGCTAATGCCATTATCAACCGTCACCAATACCTGTGCGCCTTGTGAGTTGGCAATATCAACAATTTCAGGGGTTAAGCCATAGCCGTACTTAAATCGGTTGGGGACTAAAAAATGATGATTGGTTGAACCTAGCATTTGCAATGCTTCCATCATTAAAGCCGTACTTGTGGCTCCGTCAGCATCAAAGTCACCAATTATCGTGATGTTTTTTTGCCCTTGCAGTGCCTGATATAACAGTTCACATGCTTCAGGTAAGCCTTTTAACGAGTCAACCGCACATAAATGAGACGCGGTTAATTCAAGTTGTTCTTTGTTGGTAACACCGCGTCGTGCATATATTTGTCGAACAAGTGGATGTAGTGTATCGGGTAAATGCTCATCGCTAACTTGCTCTCGACGAATGATCTCTTTATGCATGAATGCACCTTATACTTGAAACGCTAGAGACAAAAATGGCAAGTGAATGACTTGCCATTTTATCAAAAAATTAATTTATACCTATCAAAAAAATTTATCAATTTTTTTGATATTAGCCACCTTGTTGAGAAGTTTCTAATAACGTAAATAATTTACTTGGGTCTTGGTAACCAGGCACCATCATGCCATTGGCCAATATAATGGCCGGTGTTCCAGAAACGCCCACTTGACGACCAAAGTCAAATTCATCCTCGATAGGCATATCACAAATACGTGCCGCCACTGAAGAGCCACTTTTTGCTTTTGTTAACGCCGACTGAGGATCTTCATGACACCATATCGAGCGTAAATCTTTAAAACCTTGTGAATAACTACCGGTTTGGTCTTTTACGCCGGCACGTGGATAGGCTAAATAACGCACCGTGATGCCTTTATCGTTGTAAGCGCTCATTTGTTCGTGCATTTTACGACAATAACCGCAGGTAATGTCAGTAAAAACGGTTACTACATGCTTTTCGTTTTTAGCCGGATAAACAATCATAGCATCAGAGAACTTAACCATACCGTCAACACGCACTTGCGCTAAACTTTCTTCGGTTAAATTACTCACATTTTCGCCTAGTCCATACATTTTACCATGCAATAAAAAATTGCCATCGGCGCTAGCATAAAATAAGCCCTGATCGGTAAGCACTTCAACGACACCTGCCATGGGAGATGGCTTGATACTAGCGACATTAAACCCTAACATTTGTGACAATTTAGCCTTTACCCCTTGCAACTCAGACGACTGGGTAACAGGTAACATCACACGGTTATTTGCTGGCTCAGCAGACGCTACAACATTTTGGGTCAAACTTAACAAGCCAAATGCTGCAGCCAATAAAAATTTCTTAGACATAAATCAATACCATACCTTAACTCTATGAGCGGAAAATAAGCGGAAAATTACTTTTGTAATTTTAGATAAATACAAAGACCGCTTTAAGCACCCTAAAATTACAGTGAAAAAGGCATAATTGCAATAACACTAAGCCGGCCACTAGCTAACTGATCTGATAAAATATGACTTTCAGTGGCACAGCAAAGCATCTTATTGGCGAGAAATTTGCTAAAATCTCGCCACTCGCTCACCAACCACCTAACGTGGTTCGTTAAACCTCGGTAATTTATCAATGAACATCGCATTATATTACGGCTCCACTACTTGTTATACCGAAATAGCAGCAGAAAAAATTCAAGCTGAACTTGGCCAAGATAACGTCACCTTATTTAATATCAAAGATACGCCACTGACGGAAATGGTAGATCACGACATCTTAATTTTAGGTATTTCTACTTGGGACTATGGTGAAATTCAGGAAGACTGGGAGTCACATTGGCCAGAAATAGCCGACATTGATCTTGAAGGAAAAATTGTTGCCCTTTATGGCATGGGGGATCAAATTGGTTACACTGATTGGTTTCAAGATGCACTTGGCATGTTACATGACCAAGTGCTAGCACAAGGCGGCTATGTGATCGGTTATTGGCCAAATGAAGGTTATGACTTTGCGGAGTCAAAAGCACTAACAGAAGATGGGCAACATTTTGTTGGTTTAGCCCTTGATGAAGACAACCAGTACAATGCTAGCGAAGCACGGATCAAACAGTGGTGCCAACAAATTAGCGCTGAAATCGCAGATATTCTAGCAGATTAGGCTAAATATCATAATAAATAGACAAATTTGGCGAGATCTTTAGGATAAATCGTATTTTGCCATTATAATCCCCCTCATTAATCCCCAAAGAAAATTATTACATGTTTGAGCAGTTTGACCTAGATTCCGCATTATTGGGCGGCATTGAAAATGCAGGCTATAAAAAGCCAACGTCTATCCAAGAGTTAGTACTTCCTGTGGCGATGACAGGCAAAGACGTATTAGCTTCAGCCCCAACAGGAACGGGAAAAACAGCAGCATTTATTTTGCCTGCTGCTCAACACTTGCTTGATTATCCTCGCCCGCAGCAAGGTTTTCCACGTGTACTCATTTTATCGCCAACACGCGAGCTTGCCATACAAACTCATGAGCAATGTCAGAAGTTAACCGCGCTAACCAACATTAAATCTGCGGTTATTACCGGTGGTGTTAATTATGGCAGCCATAAAGAAGTACTCACAGGTAACACCGATATTTTGGTTGCTACACCTGGCCGGTTAATGGAATACATTGAAAGCGAGCAGTTTGATAGCCGTGAAATTGAAATCCTTATTTTAGATGAAGCTGACCGTATGCTCACTATGGGTTTTGCTGAAACGATTAATCGCATTGTTGGAGAAGCACGTTGGCGCAAACAAACCATGCTATTTTCCGCCACACTGGAAGGTGCTAACGTAGTACGTTTTTCTCGCGAACTATTGAACGACCCGGTATTTTTGGAAGCGAACCCTTCTCGAAAAGAAAAAGCGAAAATTCATCAGTGGATGCACTTAGCCGATAACAAAGATCATAAATTCGCCTTACTACTGAACTTATTGCAACAAGAAGAAGTGGGACGTGCCCTAGTTTTTGCCAATAAACGTGAGACCGTGCAATACCTATCAGGTAAACTTTATGCTGATAACATGCCTTGTGTCTGGCTTGAAGGTAAAATGCAACAAGACAAACGCAACACCTCAGTCGAGCGTTTACGCAATGGTACGGTTAATGTTTTAGTCGCTACCGATATCGCTGAACGTGGCCTTGATATTGACGATATCACCCATGTTATCAACTTTGATATGCCGCGCACCGCCGATATTTATTTACATCGCATCGGGCGAACAGGTCGAGCGGGCAATAAAGGCACCGCTATCTCACTGGTTGAAGCGCATGACATGTTGGTTATTGGTAAAATTGAACGTTATATTAAAGAACGTTTACCACGCCGTGTCATTGAAACGTTAAGACCGCAATACAAAGAAGCACGTGTTGCTGTTAAAAAAACCAAAGTAAAAAGAACCGTTGCTCAAAAGAAAGCTAAAGCGAAAAAAGTCGCGAAACGCGGTAAAGCGACGAGTTAAACTAAACACGGCCAGTGCTAAGCGGTCAGTTAAAAGTGACTCGATGTTAGCTAGAAACTAAAAACGGTCAATGTAAACTAAAAAACCTAAACCTTGCTGTTTAGGTTTTTTTGTTTATAGCATACGATTTAATCTTGTATAACTTTTCAGTCTGATTTTTCAATCTAACTTTTTCAATCTAATTTAGTTCCCAATAAAGCGGTGAGCCATACACTTCACTAAAGTAGTCAATTATTTGTCTTACGTTTAGCGATACATGGCGGGTATTAGGATAAATGGCCGTAACATGCTGAGCTGTTTTCTTAATAGCGGTATTGTAGTTGGGTAATAATTTAATCAAAGTGCCATTTTTGAGATACTCTCCAATAAGCCAATCAGGAAAAAGCACAATACCCATACCTTTAAGCGCAGATACTAGCAAGCTTTCTGCATTATTGGAGGTCAGTAAAGCCGGTATAGATTGATGCAGCCAATCTTCATTTTCTTTTTTAAACAGCCAACGGTTTTGGCCTGATGAACCTTTATATATTAAACATTTATGCTCGGGTAAATCTGCTGGACTTTGCACTATGCCATATTTTTTTATGTATGCTCGAGAAGCAGCTAAATGATAGGTTTGCTCGCCAAAAGTACGGGCATGAAACGAAGAGTCAGTTAAGGTTCCAATCCGAAAAATAATATCTGTAGCATCATGATGGGGATCAATAAAATCATCCGTTAATGTCAGGTCTATTTGTAATTTAGGGTGGCGAGAGCTGAGTTGAGGCAGCCAAGGTGCGATATGTCGTTGTCCAAAAAATACCGGGCCATTTATTCTAACTAAACCACCGGGTTCTAGCGTTTTGTCTTGAAATTTATTTTGCGCCTCATTAATGCTTGCGGTAATTGATTGTGCATAAGTCAAAAATACCCTAGCAGCTTCGGTAGGGATCACGGCACGTGTATTCCGATAAAAAAGTTGCTGCCCTAAATTGTCTTCTAACTGCTTAATAATACGTGACACTTTAGAAGCTGACACACCTTCTCTTCTCGCCACAACCGAAAAACTTTGATGATTAAATACATTAATAAAAAAAACTAATGTTTTTATACTGATTGAATTTATATTATTCATTTGTGCAACTTTTGCAAAGATCATTTCTATATTATAGCGTTTTTCATGATGATGAGCTGATGTAAACTACATAATATGATTTATTAAAGGCTGTCTCATGCAAATTTTATTAATATTTATTGTTGTTTTAGGTGGAATGGGCTTGTCTGTTGAAGCGGGGCTACTTGGGCCTCTAGGAAATCAAGTCGGTGAACTGTGGGCCACATTGAGCATTTTTGGTGTTGGAGCTGCACTGACTTTTTTATTAATGCTGTTCTTTAGCCCACGTAATAGTGCTTCTTTTTTTGCACAACCGCCATTATTGCTCATTGGCGGCGTGTTAGGGCCTATCTACGTTATTGTATTAACGGTTGTTACTCCTGTTATTGGGGTCGCGATGACTATGATTGGCATACTTGCAGGCCAAGTATTTAAAAGTTTAATAATCGACCATTTTGGTTTATTTGGTACGACTGAACGAAAAATAGATCTTAAGCGAATTATTGCCTTGGCTTTCATTGTACTGGCACTTTTTTTTATGACTAAGGGGTAAAGAAATGACCACCATTATAATGATTATGTTAGCCGTCATTGCTGGCGCTACATTGAGTGTTCAAGCGGCATTAAATGGTCGCCTAGGCGGCAATGTTGGCGTATTTAAAAGCGCATTTTTAACGTTTTCGGTAGGCGCTTTAATCACTGCCTTGCTTATTTTTTTCTTTGAGCCCAATCACGCTATTACTTTAATGGATGTACCCAAATGGCAGCTGCTTGGCGCCTTATGTGGTGTACCTTATATTGTTATTATGGTGATTGCTGTTCAACATATAGGCACAGCATTAGCAACGGTTGCGGTTATTTTTGGTCAGCTCACCATGAGTGTGTTAATCGATAACTTTGGCTGGTTGGGCAATGAGGCCATTACACTGTCAAATAGCCGAATTGGGGCTTTAGTTTGTTTGGCGATTGCGCTGTATTTTATTCATTCGAGTAGTAAAGCTGAAGTAAAAGAAGCCGATAGTTAATACGGTTATATTTAATTTAGCATAGCTTTTATAACTATATTCTGTGATTGGTTTAGAAGTGTTGGACTGTTGATTTATATTTTGTACTTGAAGATCACCTGGGTCATTTAGGCGTTTAAAAACAATACCCACAGGTTAAACCTACTGTTCAAAAGTATCAGGTTAGCTAATCAGGTCAGCTATAAGTGACGACGCATTAAACAAGGTAGGCGTAGTGTTATGAACCGCTCGGGCAGTTAGCACTATAGTCGCTATAAAGTATCTACCTTTCACCTTTATAGCGACTATAGTCAAGCAAATAAAATTAGCTTAATCTAGCTCTTTACGGGTAAATACCCAATCATTACCTTTACTTAAATCGCAAGAATATTGATAACCTGCGACATCAAAGTCTTTTAGCTTTTCAAGATCTGTGATTTGGTGCTCAATAATATAACGCGCCATTAAACCTCGGGCTTTTTTGGCATAAAAACTGATCATTTTAAATTGACCATTTTTCCAATCTTTAAATGCTGGAGTTATTACTTCGGCTTTTAATACTTTTTTATTAACCGCCTTAAAGTATTCATTTGACGCTAAATTAATTAACACATTATCGCCTTGGGCGGCAATAGCGACATTTAAATGCTCGGTGATAATGTCACCCCAAAATTGATATAAATTGCTACCGCGATCATTATCTAATTTTTTACCCATTTCTAGTCGATATGCTTGCATCAAATCGAGCGGTCTTAATAGGCCATATAACCCTGATAATATCCGCATATGCTGTTGAGCGAAGGTAAAGTCATCCTCGCTAAACGATTTAGCATCTAAGCCAGTGTATACGTCGCCATTAAAAGCTAGCACAGCTTGTCGAGCATTTTCCGGCGTAAAAGGCGTTGCCCATTCGCCAAAACGTGCCGCATTTAAGCCGGCTAATTTATCGCTAATAGCCATTAATGAACTAATATCCGCAGGCGTTAGTGTTTTACACTTTTTCATCAGCACTTTACTGTCTGCTAATAGTTCAGGTTGTGAATATAGCTCGGTAGCAACGGGGGATTCATAATCTAAGTTCTTCGCCGGAGAAACAACAAGTAACATTATTTATCTACTCTATCTTACAATTTTTGTCACTATAACACAGGAAAAAACTAATATAATTATCTTCATTATGAATTACTCATTGAACCGCTAGCGCACACAAGCAATAAAGTGTTTTATCAACACTATTTCATCCTCACACTTGCTAAATTATGAAAATTTGATACAAATAGAGCCGAATAAGATAAAAAGTTCACTATTATCAATCAAAACACTTGTAAATGTTGTAATATTTCACCAAAATTTACTCAATAAAACCACCTGATTACATTATCAACGTCAAGGGACATGTTATGACCGATCAACTTTCTCAACTTTCTCAACTAAAAGCAATGACCACGGTTGTTGCTGATACCGGCGATATTGAAGCTATTGCTAAGTTTCAACCACAAGACGCCACCACGAATCCGTCTTTACTATTAAAGGCAGCCTCTTTAGCTAATTATCAGCAACTACTTACTAGCGCAGTAGCGTGGGCGAAAACTCAATCATCAAACGCTGAACAGCAAGTCATCGACGCTGCAGATAAGTTTTCGGTACTCATCGGCTTAGAAATCTTAAAGACAGTCCCAGGTAGAATTTCAACAGAAGTTGATGCGCGCTTATCCTTTGATACAGCCGCATCGATTGCTAAAGCGTATAAACTTATCGCTATGTACAACGAGGCTGGCATTAGTAATGATCGTATCTTGATCAAAGTAGCCTCAACATGGGAAGGTATTAAAGCGGCAGAGCAACTAGAAGCTGAAGGCATTAACTGCAATTTAACTTTGTTGTTTAACTTTGCTCAAGCACAGGCCTGTGCTGAAGCCAATATTTACCTAATTTCACCTTTCGTTGGTCGCATTTTAGATTGGTATAAAAAAGACACTGGCCGTAGTGATTACTCAGCCAGCGAAGATCCAGGCGTAGTATCAGTAACCAGTATTTATAATTATTACAAAGCTAAAGGTCACAAAACTGTAGTCATGGGTGCTAGTTTCCGAAATATTGGTGAGATACTTGAACTCGCTGGTTGTGACCGATTAACGATTAGCCCAAACCTGATGGATGAATTAGCTAATTCAACGGCGACAGTATCGCAAAAACTATTCATCGATCATGCTCCATTAGCCGATGAACCTGCACTTAGTGAAGCACAATTTAGATGGCAAATGAACCAAGATGCCATGGCAACAGAGAAGTTAGCCGAGGGTATTCGAAACTTTACCATTGACCAAGTTAAACTTGAGCAACAATTACAGGCTATGCTTTAAATTTTTAAGTTATGAAACTTGTGAACCCCATGAAATTGTAAATAAAATGCAAATAATATTTCTATATTGTTAATAACTGTGATACAAAATACTGCAGTTGTAGAAATAAGGAGCATACCATGGAAAATTTTCAACAAGTATTGGGCTCTTTAGGCAAACGGCCTAAATCGAGTTCAAGTAATAATAAAAAAAGAAAGTGGCGTGAAATTGAACAACTGAAAGAAAAATTTCAACTGGAAAAAGAATTAAAAGCATTTGATGATTCTTTAGAAAATATGTTGAAAGAGTTTTAATTAAGCTTAGTATGGCTAATATAAACGATTAAAAGCCCGGATTGTACCGGGTTTTTTATTGCATTTTTATTAGGAAAAGTACCACCAATTTCACTAAACTTGTTATCAATTCTACTGGTTTAAATAAAGAACTGCTGCGTTATTTATTTAATAACTAGCACAACTCGTTATTAAATAAATGTTTTATATTTGGCCATTTTTCCTGCGTAAAAATGGATAAGCTAACGAATAAAATGGGTAAAAATGCTAAATAAAGCCGTCGGTTTAGGTACTCTTGACGCCAAGATTATTTTCTATATAAGAAACTGCCCTCCATTAGCACACTATCAAAACCTGACGAGTGTTAAAGCGTTAGTGACAGATGAAATTGCCGATATTGCTCGTGAAACCGGTAACCATTGGCGAAAAATTTTTAATGTCTACGCTAAGTTGTTATTTGAAATATCACCGGAACAATTTACTAGTTGGCAAAACTTAAGAGACAGCGCTCTATTACAGGCAGAAAGTGATCATTGCTTACTTTTTTCAGCACCTGACTTTTCAGAGGCTGACTGTTCAGGGGTTAATTTACTCAGTGCTAAGCCCAGTCAAAAACTACACATAATATTAGGCAAAGGTTACGCTGAACAACTAGGGTTTTGTAATGACTGCATATGGCTGAGTCATGATTTCGCCATTAATATCGATTTAGGCGTTATTATTTGTCCTTATTTCGATTATCGGCAATTATCAAATAAAAAAATTACGCAACTTTCGGGCCTAATTCAACAAGTAACCGCGCACCAAGTAAAATCTAAGGTGGATGGTTAGGAACGGCGACGTGTTTGTAGCATTGCCGACATGAATGTTGGTACTGAGTTTTTGTTAGGCACAAAAGGCTGACCACTCGTCCTGAGCATCGCTGCTACTTCACATCCGTGTGATCGCAGCATACCGCTCGTCCTGAGCATCGCTGCTACTTCACATCCGTGTGATCGCAGCATACCGCTCGTCCTGAGCATCGCTGCTACTTCACATCCATGTGATCACAGCATACCGCTCGTCCTGAGCATAAAAAAGCCCTAAGATATTTAATCTTAAGGCTTTTTTTGTGCTAATTCTTAGGTGCTAAATCAGAAGTATTAACTCTCAGGAATTTCAGGCTCTATATCTGAGTTTTGTTGCTCTATAACGATATGATCAACGCGTTGTAAACCTCTAGGTAGCTTATTACCTCGACGGCCACGTTCACCTTTATAATGTTCAATGTCACTCGCTTTTAACGTTAACTTGCGCTTGCCTGCATGCAAGGTAATGGCACTGTTGGGTGGCAACACTTCGAGCAAGGTTACATATTCATCACGTGTTTTAGCCCTTGCAGTAGGGATATTAATTATTTTATTACCCTTACCTTTACTCAAAATAGGCAAGTCTTTGATTGGGAAAACCAGCATGCGCCCTTCTGAGGTAATTGAAAGCACTAATTCTGTCTCTAAATTACTAATAACTTTTGGCGTCATTACTTTCGCCGCTGCAGACAAAGTTAATAATGCTTTACCATTTTTATTACGACTGACCATATCGGCAAAGCTTGCCACAAAACCGTAACCGGCATCACTACTGAGTAAGTAACGACATTGGTCATCAGCCATCAGTACTTTTTCAAAGTTTTCACCACTGGTCAGATTAAAGCGTCCGGTTAGCGGCTCTCCTTGGCTACGCGCTGAGGGTAGACTATGCGCATCAGTGGCGTAAGCTCTACCTGCGGAGTCAAAAAACACCACAGGACGATTACTACGCCCTTTTGCTAAGCATAAGTATTCATCACCTGACTTGTAACTTAATGCTTGTGCATCAATGTCGTGACCTTTTGCACAACGTGCCCAGCCTTTTTGCGAAACCACAACAGTCACAGGCTCACTCGGCATAAGATCTTTTTCAGATAAGGCTTTTGCCTCTTGTCGCTCAACAATAACAGAGCGACGATCATCACCGTATGTTTCAGCGGCTTCTAGGATCTCTTTCTTCATCAAGGTGTTCATGCGAACTTTAGAACTGAGTATTTTTTCTAGGTATTCGCGTTCAATGTTCAACTCATCTTGCTCAGCACGAATTCTAATTTCTTCAAGCTTAGCTAGTTGGCGAAGTTTAATTTCTAATATCGATTCGGCTTGACGTTCTGACAGTTCAAAGCGTGACATTAACTCTGCTTTGGGCTTGTCAAAACCTCTTATAATTTCAATTACTTCATCAATATTAAGATAGGCGATTAATAAGCCATCTAACAGATGCAAACGCGCTAATACTTTATCTAATCGATATTGCAAACGACGACGCACAGTTTCACGTCGATATTCTAACCACTCGCTTAATATGGTTCTAATATCTTTAACGGCGGGTTTGTTGTTCAAACCTATCATGTTTAAATTTACACGAAAGTTTTTTTCTAAATCTGTGGTAGCAAATAAGTGCTGCATCAACTGTTCAATATCAACACGATTTGAACGGGGCACAATCACTAAACGGATTGGGTTTTCATGATCTGATTCATCACGTAAATCAACCACCATTGGCAGTTTTTTTGCCTGCATTTGATTAGCAATTTGTTCTAATATTTTTCCACCAGAAGCCTGATGTGGTAATGCGGTAATAACCACATCACCGTGTAACACTTCATAGACCGCACGCATTTTAATGCTACCACGACCGGTTTGATAAATTTTTTCAATATCGGCTTTAGGCGTGATGATTTCAGCATCAGTTGGATAATCTGGCCCATGAATAATATCGAGTAGATCGGCTAATTCAGCTTTCGGTTGCTCAATTAAATGGATACAGGCATTCGCCACTTCTCTAGCATTATGCGGCGGAATATCTGTTGCCATACCAACAGCAATGCCGGTAATACCGTTGAGTAAAATATGTGGTAGGCGCGCAGGCAAGGTTTTGGGCTCTTGCATGGTGCCATCAAAATTAGGCGACCAATCAACAGTGCCTTGGCCTAATTCGGCCAGTAAAACTTCACTAAAGCGTGATAAACGGGCTTCGGTATAACGCATGGCGGCAAATGACTTTGGATCGTCAGGAGCGCCCCAATTTCCTTGTCCGTCAACTAATGGGTAACGATATGAAAATGGCTGCGCCATTAACACCATAGCTTCGTAACAGGCAGAATCACCATGGGGATGAAACTTACCTAGTACATCACCGACAGTACGGGCAGATTTTTTATATTTTGCTGATGCAGATAAGCCAAGTTCTGACATGGCATAAACAATACGTCGTTGCACCGGCTTTAAGCCATCACCAATATGAGGTAATGCACGATCCATAATGACATACATCGAGTAATTTAAATAAGCTTCTTCAGTGAATTGTCTTAGAGGGCGTTGTTCAATACCGTCTAAACTAAAGTCGAGAGCATCTGACATGAAAATATTTTCCTAAAAAGCTCACTTAATGCCGAATTATTAAGCGTTACTTTTATTATTGTTGTTCTGGGGTAGCTTAGCTGATTATACTAGTGGAAAGAACACTGTTAGGCGATAAATATCGTCCAATAGTGATTAATCTTAATTTTCTTGTCTTTCTGTAGAATAGCTACAAACTTGATTGTGACCATTAGCCTTTGCTTGATACATAGCCAAATCAGCCGCATGTAACAAACTATCAAAATTTTCTTTAATATCAGCAATGCTGGCAATACCTATACTGACAGTAACCTGAATATTATTGTTTTTATTTTTACTGATATTAGCTTGAATTTTCTCACGTATGTGCTCTGCAATCGCGCGCGCTTGTACAATGGTGGCCTCGGGTAAAATAGCGGCAAACTCTTCACCGCCAATACGTGCCAGAAAATCTCGAGAACGCATAGTTTCACCGGCTAATACGCCAACCTGAGCAATAACGCTGTCGCCGGCATCGTAACCAAAGTTGTCGTTTATATTTTTTAAATTATCTATATCTAAGATTAAAATACTGAGTGCTTTATTACCCGTTAATGCTTGTTTCATATAAGTAGCACCGTGACTAAAGAACAAACGACGATTAGGCAATAACGTTAAACTATCAGTTTTTGCCAGTAACTTTAAGGCTTGACGGATTTTAAATTGTCGTAAAAGTAGTAAAAGGAACAGGCTTCCTACGGCAATAAAAATGGCAATATTACGATGCTGTTGACTACGTTCAGATTCAGCACGCGTCAGCGCAAAATGCTGTATTTGACTATTTTGTCTCAGTAGCTCGTTTTCTTCATGCTTTTTTTCAATGTGGTATTTTTCATTTAAACCTTTAACACGATATTCTTTTTGCTGTTTCAAATGGGCAAAATACTTGTTCATGTATTGTTTTTTACTATCGAAGGCTTTCTTATCTTCACCTTGGCTTGCATAGATGTTTGCAAGGGCTAGATAAGCACTGGCAAATAAAGGTGAGTCGAGTTGTTGTTTAGCCAGTAACGGCTCAAGTTTAAGTGCTTTATTGAGCCAATTAATCACTTTATATTCTTGCCCTGCAACATCAGCAATATTGGCACGCACAACATACAATAAATATTGTTCAGCGACATTTAATGTCAGAGACAATTTTTGCCAAGCTAATAATTTAACCTGCGCTGCCACTTTGTCATGCATACTCAAGCTGTTAAGCAATAATATTTCGCTATTAATCGCAAAAAAAACAATGGGCCTTTGCTGTTTAGCATAGAGGCTATTAACTTGATTAAATACCTCTTGCTGGCCAGTAATTTCATCCGCATTCACCGCCGTACTGATAAAAGTCATTAACAAATATAAAGCAAGACCTGTTAACAGTGAGTATTTATTCATGATCACTCACTGTAACTGTATTACGGCCAGACTGTTTGACCTTTAATAACTGTTCGTCAGCTACTTTTAACAAAGCTGCAAAGTTATCATAATTACCTTGCTCAAATGTCGCTACACCAATATTTACCGTTAACTGCTTGATTTGCTGAGTTTGCCATTTTGCTTGTTCGATGTTTTCTTTAAGTCGCTGTACTACTTCCAATGCTTCACTATTGCCAGTATTTGGCAATAAAGCAATAAATTCTTCACCGCCAAAGCGGCCAAAAACATCACTCGCTCGCATTAGATTTTGACCTTGAATAGCAATTTCTTTTAGTGCTTTGTCACCAATAACATGACCAAATTGGTCATTGATTTTTTTGAATAAATCGATATCAATCATATAAACACTAAAGGCTTGTTGATGGTTTTGAGCGGTTATAAAGTATTCTTCACCTAACTCAAGTAATCTACGTCGATTAACGACACCCGTTAGACTATCAGTTCGAGTGGCGTTAGTTAAGTTCCTTTGCCCTTTGATAACACGATATAAGCACCAAGCTAATAACAAAGTACACAATGCTAATATGCCAACAAATGCTTTACGGCTGTTAACGTCAAGTGTCATTTGCTGAAGTTGTAAATGCTGTATGCGCTGTTTTTTCTCTAAAATATTATTATGTCGTTGAGCCGTTTCACTTTCATATTGCAACATTAACTCATCGACTTCTGTCGTTTCTCGTGCCTGCTCACCCGCTATAGACAGCGTAAAATATTGAGTTTGAATTTGATATGCTTGATTATAATGGCCTAAAGCATAATGCAATTTAGCGCTTAAAAAGAGCATTTTTAGCTCACTAGTGTCATAAACATTGCTAGTTTTACGCTCAAGCAGTATTTCAGCTTGCTCAAGACTGTCTAATGCTTCTTGATAACGCGTCATTTTTTCTAAAATATAAGCTTTGTCTATAAGGTATTGAAGTTTTACTAAATGTTGTTCTACATCTTCGATATGTTCACCCGCAAGGAGAATATATCGATACGCACTTTCGATCTCAGCATCTTCCTTGTTGAGGAGCGCCCGAGCTAAATTTCTATAAACACTAGCGATAAACTGATGACTGGTACTGGGCTGAATTTCGCTTTCTAATACGCGATAAACTTTAATAGCTTGCTCAAAATTCTTTTGCTTAGTGTGGTTATTAGCCACATTATGCAAACTATTAAGAGCATAGTTATGTTTACCTGCGCTTTTATAATGTTGATACGACTGTTGAAAATAGTCATTGGCTTGGTTTTTTTCACCTAAATGAGCATATAAAATACCCAGCTCAGTGTTAATTTCACCTAAAAGTGCATCATCGCCAATGGCATTTGCCAGTGCTAAGGCTTGATTAAGCGTAATTAATGACTGTTTGTAATCTTTCTGTAAATATAAGATCGCACCGATATTAATCAGACCGCGCGCAATTAATTTCTGATTATTCATCGAGCGGGCAACATCTAAACCGTTTTGATAAAGTAAAAAAGCCCCTTCAAAATCACCCAAATTTTCGATCGCAAAACCTTTAGAGTAAGCGAGTTCAGCAATAAATATGCTAGGGTTATTCATTTGCTTAGCAAGTTTTAAGCCCTGCTCTGACGATGTCTCACTTAAACTGTATAACGATTGATCTATATATGCCGCAGATTGAATGCGATAGTAATTGACTTGATTGGTGATAGGTTGAGTGTTTAGCTCGGTTTTATGTCTATTTAATAAAACCAATGCCGCTTTGGGATCACTGTTATTAAGCTGTTCGGCACGTAACAAAAACGTATTGAAATCGCTATCAGTTAAAGACTGCAAAGCATTTGATTTACAAGATATTAACAAAAAAACAAAGAAAATTAGGCTACTATTTTGAAAGGTTAATTTTACCAAGCTTCTCAACAAATCTCTGCTCCAACAATCCATGTGATAATATGCGATTAATAGTATAAAACGAATTTAGGTAAATGATAAACTATTATTTATTATGTTAAAAAAAACAATAAGCTATATATCACTAAGGTTATTTTCAAACTATTTTTCAGTTACTTGCCAGTAACTTGCTGCTATTTCATTATCATCTAGGTCAACAACTAAGTAAGCATATCATCATCTTACTCCAAGTTCGTTGTTGCAACGTCCACCTAATGCTATGGCACATTAATAAAAGTTATCGAATGGCTGATGACTTAACGCGAAAAAATCCATTCTGTTGGCCAATATTGCCAACAGAATGGATAAACCTTATCAATCTAATTCAACCAGATCACCTTTAGATTGTAACCAAATCTTACGATCACCGGCCCGTTTTTTAGACAGCAACATGTCCATCAATTCCATAGTTTCACTATGATCATCAACCGTTAACTGCACTAAGCGGCGCGTATTGGGGTCCATGGTGGTTTCACGTAATTGTAACGGATTCATTTCACCTAGACCTTTGAATCGCTGTACATTGACTTTGCCACGCTTTTTCTCTGCTTCAATTCGATCCAAAATACCGTCTTTTTCCGCTTCATCCAAAGCGTAAAACACTTCTTTACCAACATCAACGCGATACAATGGCGGCATAGCCACATAAACATGACCGGCTTGAACCAAAGGTAAAAAATGTTGCGTAAATAACGCACAAAGCAAAGTAGCGATATGTAACCCATCAGAGTCGGCATCGGCGAGAATACAAATCTTACCGTAACGCAATCCTGATAAATCATCGCTATCAGGGTCAATACCTAAAGCCACAGAAATGTTATGCACTTCTTCCGAAGCTAAGATTTGTCCCGAGTCAACTTCCCAGGTATTTAAAATTTTACCACGTAGCGGCATGATGGCTTGAACTTCACGGTCTCTGGCTTGTTTTGCACTACCTCCAGCTGAGTCGCCCTCGACCAGAAATAGCTCGGTACGCAAAATATCTTGGCTACCACAGTCAGTTAACTTACCCGGTAAAGCCGGCCCTTGGGTGACTTTTTTACGAATGATTTTTTTGCCAGCACGTAGACGACGTTGTGCATTAAAAATACAAAATTCAGCTAATGTTTCCGCAATGCTAGTATGCTCGTTTAGCCATAAACTAAACGAGTCTTTTACTACGCCGGTAACAAAGGCAGCGCATTGGCGTGAAGAGAGTCGCTCTTTAGTTTGTCCGGCAAATTGTGGATCTTCCATCTTCACCGACAGGATATAACAACACTTATCCCAAATATCATCTGGCGTTAACTTAACACCACGTGGCAGTAAGCTTCTAAATTCACAAAACTCACGCATTGACTCTAATAAGCCTTGGCGCATACCATTAACATGTGTACCGCCTTGCACCGTAGGAATTAAGTTAACATAGCTTTCGCCTACTGATTCACCACCTTCTGGCAACCAGGTTATCGCCCATTCCGCGGCTTCATGTTGCGAGGTAAAACTGCCAACGAAAGGCTCTTCTGGCAAACTTGGATAACCTTTAACTGACTCTTTTAAATAGTCAACTAAACCGTCTTCATAGCACCATTGATATTTATTATCTTCATTTTTATCATGAAACTTTATGGTCAATCCGGGGCAAAGTACGGCTTTAGCTTTTAATAAATGTACTAACCTACGTGCTGAAAATTTGGCAGAATCAAAATAACTAGCATCAGGCCAAAATTTCACCCGGGTGCCGGTATTACGACGACCCACGATGCCAGTTTCTCTTAACTCTTCTACTTTATAGCCACTTTCAAAAGCCATTTCATAGACTTTACCATCACGCCTAACCGACACGTCTACACGGGTAGACAAGGCGTTGACAACAGAAATACCCACACCATGTAAACCACCAGAAAACTGATAATTTTTATTAGAAAATTTACCACCGGCATGTAACTTACAAAAAATAAGTTCTACCCCTGACACACCTTCTTCTGGGTGAATATCAATCGGCATACCTCGACCGTCATCAATCACTTCTAATGATTGGTCTTTATCAAGGATGACGGTAATATTTTGTGCATGCTTGGCTAATGCTTCATCAACAGAGTTATCGATAACTTCTTGGCCTAAATGATTAGGACGAGTAGTGTCGGTATACATGCCAGGACGATGGCGCACCGGGTCAAGGCCACTTAGGACCTCAATGGAGTCGGAATTATATTGTTCGCTCATTTATAGGTTCTGATAATTAGGCTGATATTAGGGGTAAGTTGAAAAATGACGCTATGTTAGGCAAGGTATTTTCATAATCAATAAAACTATGATCTCCCCCTTGCACTATTGCCAATTGGCACTGGCGGTATTTTTCAACAGCTTGTTGGTAATCTAACACTTCATCACCGGTTTGTACCATGACCAAGTAATTATTGTTAGAAATATTTTCCTGTTCAAGCGCTTTCAATTCAACGATATGTTGCTCTTTAACTTGATAGCACTCGTGCGTATAAGGATTTACCTGCTCACCTAGGTAAGCTTTCATTAATTCAAATGGCTTAACCGCTGGGTTAATTAGTACTGCTTTCACTTGATATTTTTCAGCTAAATAAGTGGCAAAATAACCGCCTAAAGACGAGCCGACTAATAGCCAAGTCGCGCGGGGTTCAAGGGCAATAATAGCCTCAAGTTGTGCCATAGCGCTGTTGGGTGAAGAGGCAATTTGTGGGCAGTGAAAGTTTATTTCTGGGTAGTTTTTAGCAAAAAAATCCTGCGTGATCTGAGCTTTCATTGACTGAGGTGATGAGTTAAAACCATGAATGTATAAAACATTAATCATAATAAGTTGTTTCCTCTCATTAAGTTAAACAAAATGTACTGTACTGGTAAATTCGCCATTTGTGGCCAAGGTAAATAGTCGATAGCCTGGCGGTTGGCCATTTGACTTAGCTGTCAGTGAATTGATGTCAAATTGAATCGATGTTGCCGGACAAGTATATAAACTCACTGTGCTGTGTTCCAACGTCATAGGCAAGGTTAATGCTTGGTGAATATGACCACAGCCTACGGCTTTTATCGAGGGAAAGTTAGTTAAAAACTGTTGAAATTCTGCTTGGTTTATTAAACCATGTTGATCAATAAAATAACCAACATCAACTGGATGATGATGCATTAATAACAATTGAGCTTTGGTCGGGTCAATCATGCCAGCGGCAATATCAAACTGTGCTTTGCTGATCTCGCCAGCAGGTGTAGCACTTTTACTTTCCAA
The DNA here is from genome assembly GCF_014077085.1 of Colwellia sp. MB02u-9. Taxonomy (NCBI): domain Bacteria; kingdom Pseudomonadati; phylum Pseudomonadota; class Gammaproteobacteria; order Alteromonadales; family Colwelliaceae; genus Colwellia; species Colwellia sp. MB02u-9. The sequence continues at coordinate 127,904 of NZ_JACGVF010000069.1, read as the reverse complement.
CAATAGCACTTGCCAATTATCATTTTCAATTATACTGTCTTGACAAAAAGGGGCATGTGACAAATAGCGTGATAACAACCTAGGCTCATCATGATTACCGGCAATATAATAAACCGGGGTGATAATTTCACAGGCTTCAAATGCGCTGACAAAGAGCTGATAAGACTCTAGTGTGTGATCTTGTGTTAAATCACCGGTAAAAATAATCGCATCAATTGATGGCTGATTTTTGATGGCCAACAACACATTGATTAAGTTCTGGTAAACATTAGCCTGGTGATGCAGGCCAGTGCGATCAGCAAATAAATGGCTATCACTAATTTGCGCTAAGGTCAGTTTTTTTAACCTTAAGCTGTTGGGCATTGTTTTATCTGACATTAAGCGCTTTCACTTGAGTTTATTTAACATTAACTTAGGAATTTTTCAGGATATTGAGATTGATCTGCACTTGGCCTAATTGCAAACACAGCTGTAACCATTCTTTTAAGAAATAGTTAATTTGCTGTTTTTCATCAGGTAAATGCATTTTGTTATTAGGGTAATCATAACGTGGCTTAATTTGCTGTACATCTTGATTACTGATCACTTCAGCCATGCGAGCGTCATGATATAAGCGAATCACCATTTTCGGGCGAAATAACGCGGTTAAATTATAACCGTGAATATTGGCTTCTTGATTAATCGTCAGTAAGGTTGTGTATTTAGTAATTTCGTCAACTCTCACTCGGTAACTCAAAAAATCAGAGATAAAAAAACAGCGTTGTTCACCTACCTGTTCTTTATCAGCAAGTACGCGCAGCAATAACATGTAGTTAACTTCAAACAAGGTCATTAAAGTGGGTAAATGAGGGCGATATTTTTTTACAACAACTGACATTTATTTCCAGTTAGCTTTGAGCTTATCAAGATTTAGAGCTAGCCATTGTAACGCAATAATAGTCGCAGCATTAGCTATCTTTCCCTCTGCAAGTAATTTTTCAGCGTCTTGGCGCGTAACAACATGCACTAAAATATCTTCACCTTCGGTCTCTAAACCATGAACGCCTGAAATATGCTCACTGTCAACACAGGCACAATAAAGGTGAATGCACTCACTCATACCGCCTGAGCTTGAAAGGTAATCCATCACTTTAATCACCTTTTCAGGCGCTACATCCAAGTTAGCTTCTTCTTTTGCTTCTCGGATCGCAACGTCTAATGCCACTTCATTTTCTGAAAACATACCCGCAATAAGTTCTAATTGCCAAGGTCCGGTTTTACTGCGTAATGCGCCTAGGCGAAATTGTTCAATTAATACGATACAATCGGTTATCGGATCATAGGGTAATAAAGCAACCGCATCACCGCGCTCAAAAACCTCTCGTGTTAATACTTTACTATAGCCGCCAGCATAAATTTTGTGACGGAGTTGATACTCATCAAGGGCAAAAAAACCTTGGTATTTTCTTGATTTTTTAATCACCTCTACGTCGGTTAAATTAAAGCGTAATAAAGCGTCTTTGGTTATACTCATCGTGAGTTCTCTCTTATGCTGTTAGGCAATTTTCCAATACCCTAGCATTTAACATTTTGTTACACTAGAATACTTTCCTAAACACTTATTTTATTTAGCTAATTCCTTATTCGCGATAAGATGGTTACAATTAGAAAAATAATAGCCAGTTCATTATTATAGGAACCTCCTCAAGATGAAAAAAACAATAACCGCATTATTTATTGGCCTTGCCTGTGCTGCAAGTAGCTCTTTAGCTAATGCCGAAGATTTACTGTCAGTATACCAACAAGCCCAAGCTAGTGATCCGGTTGTTCTTCGAGCCCATGCGCAATATTTAGCAACAGAAGAAGGTATTGAACAAGCGCGCTCAGTCTTATTGCCACAGGTTTACGGCTCAGCAAGCTATACAGAAAGCGAGAGTGAGTTTATTCCTACTTCTGATACTGGACAATCTTCAGGTTTACTCCTGACTAATAAAAGTGACACCACGAGTTATGGTATTAACTTAGACATGGAGTTATATAATCATAGTACTTGGTTAAAACTTGATAATGCCAAGAAAGTTGCGCACCAAAGTGATGTGTCATACCAGTTAGCGAAACAAGATTTAATTGTGCGCGTAACACAAGCCTACTTTCAGGTGCTGAGTTCAAAAGATGATTTGGAATTCTCAAAAGCAGAAAAAGCCGCTATTGAACGTCAGTTAGAACAAACAAAACAAAGGTTTTCTGTTGGCTTAACAGCCATTACTGATGTTCATGAAGCTCAGGCTCAGTATGACAATGCCGTCACCAGTGAAATTAGATCAGAAAACCAAGTGTTTAATGCCGAAGAAGCATTACGTGTTATCACCAATGTTTATCCCCGTGATTTGAACATTTTAAATACCGAACGCTTTAGTACTTCTCGCCCATACCCAGATAGCGCCAACGAATGGCAGCAAACGGCAGAAGCAAAAAATTTAGAACTGATTGCAGAAAGAATAAGCATTGATATTGCCAAAGAAAATATCAATATCGCAAAATCAGGACATTACCCAACGCTAAGCTTAAATGGCAGCTATGGCAGCCGAGAGCAAGATAATGAAGTCAATAGTCTCAACTTTAATAACCCGGCACTAGACAGCCACTCAATTGGTGTGTCTTTATATGTGCCCATTTATTCAGGCGGCGCAATATCAAGCAGTGTTCGTCAAGCGCAAAGCAATTATGTTGCTGCAAGCCAGAATATGGAACAAACGCATCGTAACGTAGTGCGCAACACCCGTAATGCCTATAATACCGTTATCACTGCAGTGTCAGCTATTAAGTCATTAGAGCAAGCCGTGGTGAGTGCACAAAGTGCGTTAAAAGCGACTGAAGCAGGTTTTGAAGTGGGTACGCGTACCATTGTTGATGTTTTAAACAGTACGAGAAACTTATATGACGCCAAGCGTAATTTATCGTCAACGCGATATAATTACATTCAAAATGTATTAGCCTTAAAGCGTGCTGGCGGCACCATTACCGAGCAAGATTTAGCCGACATAAACCAAGGTTTAATCGCCGCTAAATAAAACTCTTAGCTTAAAAATTGAAAAAAAATAAATTAATATATTTGTTTCAATGAAATAAAAAAGCAGCATTAATGCTGCTTTTTTATGTTCAGGGCGAACAGTCTATTTATTGTCCCCGACAAAACTAATACCACTTTCATTAAATTTGTGATCTTGTTGTGCGCAGAGAAAATGCATCAGGGCAAGACGCTTGATTGAGCAATAGCTGGCTATTGTGATTGAGAGCACCGTAGCCTTGGTGTATTTTAACCAGCACAAGTGGGCAATAACTTAATGAAATTGGTATAAGTACTCACTTTCGTGTAAACACGGGTTATCAGTTGCAGACATAACCCAAGTACTTGCATCTACATCAGCAATGTCGTGTTCACTTAGCCTTTCTGAGCCATCCATAGCTTCAGGGCATGAGTACATTTATCTACATCGAGGTGAAAGAACGACGATGCCAGAAAAAAATTCACCTGACTACTTCTCTTGTTTTATCGCGTTAATAATTTTAGTTGTCGAAATACCATCTTCAAAATTAAGCACTTTCACTTCGCCGCCTGCTGCAATAACTTCCTTGCCTCCAGCAATGTCTGCTATTTTATAATCGCCGCCTTTAACTAAGGTGTTGGGTAATATATTGGCAATTAAACGTTGCGGGGTATCTTCACTAAAGGGGACTACCCAATCAACAGCACCTAGACCTGCTAATACCGCCATTCGGCGATCCACCGGATTAACCGGGCGACCTGGGCCTTTTAAGCGCGTCACAGAAGCGTCATCATTTACCGCAACAATTAGGCGGCTACCTAGCGTGTTTGCCGTGGTCAAATAAGAAACATGACCAGCATGCAGAATATCAAAACAACCATTGGTCATCACAATACTTTCGCCACGTGCTTGCGCTAATGCAACGGCAATTTTTAACTGTTCTTCAGACATCACACCAAAACCACTTTCTTGACCCGATGATAATTCTGCACTTAGTTCAGCTTGGCTTACGGTCGAGGTACCTAGTTTACCCACAACAATGCCGGCCGCAATATTGGCTAAAGCACTGGCTTGGGTAAATTCAGCTTTGGCGGCTATCGCAAGGGCAAGTGTTGCAATAACCGTATCTCCCGCGCCAGTTACGTCATAAACTTCTTTTGCTTGCGTGGGTAAATGAAATTCTTCTTGATCATGGCGTAACAAGGTCATGCCTTGCTCACTTCGAGTGACTAGCATGGCGGTTAAATCTAATGATTTAAGTAATGCTTGGCCTTTACTAACGATATCGGCCTCACTTTTACAGTGTCCTACTACCGCTTCAAATTCTGCGAGATTAGGTGTAATTAACGTAGCACCGCGATAGCGTGAAAAATCAGTGCCTTTTGGGTCAACTAACACAGGAATATTTTGTGCTTTCGCCACTTTGATCAGGGCTTGAACTTCTGACAAGGTACCTTTGTTATAATCTGATAACAGTAAAAGATCATGCTGAGCAATTAAGGCTTGGGTTTGCTCTATCAACGGCTGTTTATCAAGTTCGGCAAATGATTCTTCAAAATCTAAGCGTAATAATTGTTGATTACGACTTAAAATACGCAATTTGGTGATCGTTGGGTGAGCTTGCGATTGAATAAATTGACAATTTATATTCATTGCTGACAACTGAGTTTGCAATGTTGTCGACGCTTCATCTTGACCGGTAATACCCAGTAAAGTAACCTGGCCATTTAGTGACGCAATATTCAAAGCGACGTTGGCTGCGCCTCCTGGGCGATCTTCGTCTTGAAGTATTTTAACAATCGGCACAGGTGCCTCGGGGGAAATACGTTGTGTTGGACCAGACCAATAGCGATCTAACATGATATCACCAACGACTAAAACACGTGCTTTTTCAAAAGCGGGAATATCTACTTTCATCCTGTACCCTATAACAGATATAATAAGCGATATTGTATCACAAGCAATTCAATGAGTTGAAATCATCCCGTGAGTAAAAACAAAGTTTTACAACCAAATTTTAAAATATCTTTCCTGTTACCTAAGTATTGGCCAACTTGGATTGGGGTATTTATTCTTTACACTATCTCTTGGTTACCTTATCGGTTTCAGCTTTTTCTCGGCAAAATGATTGGCCGCTTACTATATAAAATAGGCTCAAGCCGCAAAAAAGTTGCCTTACGAAATTTAGAGCTTTGTTTTCCTAAGATGTCAGATGCCGAACGCCAAATTTTGCTCAAACGCAATTTTGAAAATACCGGTATTGCCTTATTGGAGACTGGTATGGGTTGGTGGTGGCCAGATTGGCGGGTAAAACGTCACACAACAATTATTGGCCTTGAGCATATTGAAGCAGCACAAAAGCAAGGTAAAGGTATACTATTACTCGCCATGCATTACCTTAGCGCCGAAATTAATTGTCGAGGCATAGGTTACGGACATCCTATGGTGGTGTTTTATCGACCTCATAACAATTACTTAATGGAATATTTTCAGTTTCGTGGTCGTGGTCGCTCAAACAAATATATGCTGGGCAAACGTGATGTTAAAGGCTTACTTCGAGCACTAAAAGAGGGTGAAGCCTGTATTTACTTGCCAGATCAGGATTATGGTCGCAGTCGCAGTGTTTTTGTGCCCTTTTTCGCGGTACCAGACGCCGCCTCAACCACAGGTACATTAATATTTGCTCGGCAAAAAAATTGCCAAACACATATGTTAATCCCTACGCGTAATGATGACGGCAGTGGTTACACCTTAGAGATAAAGCCTATGCTGGAGAATTTCCCCACCGGTGATGACACCGCAGACGTATTAAGAATAAATCAAGAGTTAGAAAAAGCAATCATGGTGAAACCTGAACAATATATGTGGTTGCACCGCCGCTTTAAAACTCGCCCGAATGAAGATGATCCGTCATTGTATAAATAGTTGAAATTAGCTATGGTGTCAGTAAAGTATGAATTTAATTTTAAGTAATTTATGAAATTTTGGTTACGAAGTATTATTTTAGGTTTGATCCTAATTGGCTTAGCGTCAGCATTACTGCTCAACACAGAGCCCTTATTTTCCGACAGCCAAGAACCAGCCGATAAAGTGGTTGCCACAAAGGTTGACACTTATCAGGCAGAGCAAGCTGAATCCTCAGCGCAAGAAGAAACCCTTGATGCTGAAAAAAGTACCAATGCCGCTGCTGACGGGCTTTCTAACTATTATGCTAGCATACGTGGTGACATGACTGGAGATGGCCCGCAAATTCGTAATAACATTGTCTATTTACCAGAGCCAAAAGGTGATTTAGAGAAAATATTAACCGCACGAGCTTTAATCACTCGACCCTTACCAAAAAATTGGATCGGCGAAACTGATAACCATCCATTTCGTCTTGGCGAAACCTTATTTGGTAAATTATCAGAGTATGCGGGAGATAATAATCTACAAGTAATTTGGTGGCTTAATCGTGACTTTGTCGTTAAAAACGCCTTTAGAATTAATAAAGATATTGTCACCACCTCTTATCAAGTCGGCAAAGCTATTGAAGGCCATTTTGAAAGTGGCCTTTCAATTTACTTTTGTTATCAGCAACGTACTATTGTTGTCATCGAGCATGGCACGGGTTACTTGGAGAAAGAATGCCTGCTGTTACCGAACAGGCGTCACTAATATCACCAAGCGGTTTTCATCGGCTATTGGCTACTGCAACAACTGTTCAACCAGTACCATAACTTGACTATACTCAGCGCTAAATTCAGTAACGGGGATCATGGCTGCGCTGTTTTGCAAGGTTGCATGGTGGCTGATGTCACGTAACTTGCAGTAATTATCCACTAGTGCCTGCTGTTGTTGTTTTGTTATAACGCCTATGTTCGCTAAATACTCCAGTAGATTAATGTTGTCTGAATAATCGCTCAAATTGGGATGCTGAGCACTGTGTGCTAAAACCAAGTATTGTACAAGAAACTCAATATCGACTAAACCACCCAGCCCCTGCTTAATATCGACTTCAGTCTTTGATGACTTATCCAAGTGTTGGCGCATTTTATTACGCATTTTTATCACGTCTTCACGTAGCACTTTTTTATCACGAGTTCTCATTAAAACATTGCGTTTAATTTCTTTAAACCTGTCGGCTAATCTGGCGTGACCATAAATGACTCTGGTACGGACTAACGCTTGATGCTCCCAGGTCCAAGCGTCACTGGACTGGTAATGAGCAAAGGTATCAATGTGCACCATTAAAAGACCGGCATTGCCCGAAGGCCTTAATCGCATGTCGAGTTCATATAAAATACCGTTTGCCATGCGAGTATTAAATAAGTGCATCATACGTTGAGCAAGTTTTAAGTAAAATTGTCCAGCAGAAATCGACTTTTCTCCTGAGGTCATTTCTGCCAAATCAGCATCATGGACAAATACTAAATCTAAATCAGAGCTGTAACCAAGTTCAATCCCGCCTAACTTTCCATAACCAATAACAGCAAAACCTTTGTCTTGGCCGTCTAATTTACTGGTTGGCACACCAAAGCGCAGTGCCATTTGTTGCCACGCTAAGTTTGCTACTTCTTCGACTAGGGCTTCTGCCAATGCAGTTAAATGATCACTGACTTTGGTAATCGGTAAAATATCAGTAATATCCGCCGCGGCGATACGTAATTGTTTAGCTTGTTTAAACTCACGTAAGGTGATCATTTGCGCTTCTTGATCGTCTTCAGGTACCCGTAACATAGTTTCACGTAGTTCCGCGACATAAGAAGATAACAGTGGTGGCTGATAAAATAATTTAGGATCAATGAGTTCATCAAGTAATATGGGAAATTTAGCAATGTGCTCTGCCACCCAACTACTGTTGCGACACAAATGAATTAATTGCTTTAATGCCCCTTCATTCTCAAATAATAATTCCAGATAGGCGGTACGTGTTGCCACCGTTTTTAGCACCCCTAATACTCGTGCTAAGGTCTGATCGGTTAGTCTTAAATCAGCAAGATGCCACAGCAGGGTTGGGATCAATTTATCTAGCACTTGGCGGCCACGGCTGCCCATGCTGCGTTTGGTCATTTCAGCGCGAAAATCTCTCAGCGCCTGCCATATAGTTTCACTGTGAGAAAACTCAACACCAGCTTTTGTCTCTAGCAATTGCGGAGACTGATCAATCCAAGCAATAGCCTCCTCATCGCTCCATTCACTATCCCAAAGTGTGGTCCAATATTGATCAACCGCCTGACGGTTTGGACTTTCCTCACCAATAAGTTCACTAAATTGTTGATGAACGCCCTGCATATGAGTAGCAAGCTGTGCCAAAAAAGTTGGCCAGTTTGTACAATTTTCGTCGGCAAGAATGCTGACTAAGCGCTGCTGGTCTAATTCATTGTCAGGTAAGGTTTGAGTTTGTTGATCATTTAACGCTTGAATAATATTTTCAACCCGACGCAAAAATCGATAACTAGCCGTTAACACTTGCGCACTGGGTTGTGTAAGCACATCGTGTGTTACCAATAAAGGCAATACGGTGAGTAAGTTACGATGCTGTAAATCACTAACACGGCCACCTCGGATCATTTGAAAAACTTGCACAATAAATTCAACTTCGCGAATACCGCCCGCGCCCAGCTTGATATTATTATTGAGTTGCTTGCGCCTAACCTCTTGGGCAATCATAGCTTTCATGCGTCGCAGGCTGTCGATAACGCTAAAATCAATGTAGCGTCGATAAACAAAAGGTCGCAACATGTTAGACAATTGGTCATGATACTTACCTTCTCCGACCAACCGCGCCTTTAACATCGCATAACGCTCCCAATCACGCCCTTGATCTTGATAATAATCTTCCATGGCATTAAACGATAATACTAATGGCCCACTTTCACCAAAAGGGCGTAAACGCATATCAACACGATAAACAAAACCGTCAGCGGTATGTTGATTTAACGCGGTAATTAATTTTTGCCCTAAGCGAGTAAAAAATAATTGATTGTCGATACTTCGCCTAAGCCCTTGCGTTGCTCCCGCTTCAGGATAGACAAAAATCAAATCAATATCAGAAGAAAAGTTAAGCTCTTGTCCGCCTAATTTACCCATGCCATATACCAGTAAATTTTGGGTTTCATTGGCACTGTTGACCGGTACACCCCACTTGCTTTCACAAAACTTTGTTAACCAAGCATTAGCCGCAATAATCAAACTATCAGCTAATGAAGACAGTCGTTTTAACGATTCATCAAGCGTTATATCCAATAGAAAATCACCAACAGCAATATCTACCATTTGCTTTAAACGAAACAATCGCAGGCACTTTTGCAGTTGTTCTTCTGTGGAGCATTTATCAACGCTATCAGCGAGCATTACGCTATATTGCGGTGTTTCACTCGACAATAACTGCTCGCTATTAAAAAGCTCAACCAGCAACTCAGGGGCTTGTATGGCACTACGCAAAATAAAGTCACTTAACCCTAATGCCCTTTTAAACAGCGCTAAACGCTCTGGTGATAAAGTATCGGTAACATTCGGATATTGTTGAGAAAACTCTAGCCAACTATCAGCTTGTTGGCTGGCAAGTAATGGCGGAAATGGCAAAGACGATGAATTAGACACGTTATCCTCGATAAAAGCTAAAATGAAAATGAGTAAGGTAAGTAATAATTAATAACAATCAGTAACAAATTAATTTCACTGATATACTTAAAAAAATAGACATAATATGTCAAAAGTGATACTAATGAATGATAACCATAGCATTTTTGAGGACACTATGGCAGGAATGCAGCCGCTAAAATCAATGATACTCTTGCTAACGTTATTGCTCTCCGCTTGTGGAGATCCAATAAAAGGGCAAATCACTCAACAAATCCCACTCACTGAACAACGTATTGAATTACTTGCTCAAGCACTTGCTAACGGGCAAGTTCGTAATGCTAATTTGATTACCCAATACGGGGAGAGATTACTACAAAGTAAGCCAGATTATAAACCCTTAATTGACGAGTTTTTAAAAGATACCGGCACAAAAGGCCCGATGTTTATTGCCTTAGTTGACCGACTAAATACGGTAAAAAAACAACCACAAATGTTTGAGAGTTCTCAAGCTATTTATGATGAGTTATTAAACCTGTATCAAGCAGCCGATCCCGTTCTATATTCTGATGCCTTAAGCGATCCGCTTAATGTCTTGGCTGATATGTCTGATGGCACTTTACCGCGCGTTAATGCGATGTCAAAAGAGCAAAGCTTAGCAGCCAATAAAGCACAAGACTTTGGCACAGGTGAACAGCTTATTGGCAATCCGTCTTATGGTAACTGGACTACTGGCTCAAATGGCATGTCGTTTTGGGCTTGGTACGGTATGTACTCGATGATGGGTGATGTATTTGGCTCTCGCCGAACGAGTTATAATGATTGGGGCCGTAACCGAAATTATAGTTATTACAATGATTATGGCCGCAAGCGCTACAGCTCGCCAAATCAACTAAGTAAACAAACTGATTTAGATGCTCGCACCAAAAAATCATTTCAAAGCCGCGGCCAAAAATACACCAGTACTTACAGCAAAAATAGAACTGGCGCGTCAAGTATTTCTAGCCAGAGCAAAAGCGCACAAACCAGTGCCAATCGATTTGCTAGCAAAACAGCCAATAAAAGCGCTTATGCAAGATCAAGCACAAGTGGAAAAAATGCTAGCTTTAGAAACAGTAAGAGTACAACGTCACGAAGCTTTAGACGTGGAAAGTAGGGATAAGTATGAATACATTTATTGAAATAACTGGTCTAAATATAGAGTTATTAATTTTCTTAGCTATCGATATAACGATTGCCATTATATTACTTTGCGCTATGCGCTTTATTAGTGGTTTATCTGCAAAAGTTAACTCTACCGACGAACTTGCCAAAGAAGATAACTTTGCTTTTGGTGTTAGTGTTGCCGGTAGTGTTGCTGCCTTGGGTATTGTACTAACGGGTGCCATTACCGGTGAAAATGCCGAAAGTTATTTAATGGAAATTGTCGGCATGGCAAGCTATGGCATTTTAGGTTTAATCTTAATTAAAGTAGGCCGGGTTTTTCATGACCGTTTTGCTTTAAACCAAATAGATAAAAATGCGCAAATTAAAGCCCATAATATCTCAGTTGGTATTGTCGATGCTTCAGGTGCTATTGCCACCGCCATTATTATTCGCGCGGTATTACTCTGGGTTTACGGTTTAGATATCAACACCTTTATCGCTATTATCGCTGGCTTTATAGTCTCACAAGCCATGTTAGTGTTAGTTACCCGTATTAAAGAACGCCAGTATGCTAAAAATAATCAAAATAGCTGCATGCAAAATGCCTTTGCTGAAGGCCAAGTGGCTCTCGCCATTCGTTATGCTGGTCAAGTTATTAGTACGGCCCTAGCGGTAACAGCTGCCAGCCACTTTTTAACTTATAGCCCAGAGACCTTATTAGCTAATATAGTTGGCTGGTTTATCTTTGGTATAATTATGACCATATTAGTCGCTGTTCTTACTTCTATTGCTAAACGCCTAGTGCTGATGGGTATCAACTTAGTTGAGGAAGTAGACCATCAACACAATATTGGTGTCGCCAGTGTTGAGATGGCGATTAGCATTTCAATTGCGCTTATTTTAACGGCGTTAATGTCATAGTTTTATCAAAATTTTGCTATTAAAACTTTGCTATTAAAATAACCAAGGGTAAATTATTACGCTTGGTTATTTTCCCCGTTTCATTAAACACCCATTTAACTCAAGCTAGGAATAACCATGACAAGCAATAGAAATCGCCTATGGGATGATGTACTCCTGATTTTAACTATGGCTGTTTTAGCGGGTTGTGGCCTGATATACGAATACCTATTGTCACATTATGCCGGTCGTGTACTGGGTATTATGGAAAGTACCATTTACGCCATGATTGGCCTGATGATTGTCGCTATGGGTTTAGGTGCTTTTGCGGCGCGAAAAATTCAATGCGCCTTTAATGGCTTTGTTTGGTTAGAGCTAATGATTGCTTTTCTGGGTAGTAGCTCAATACTCATTATTGGCGGACTGATCGCCATCACACAAACTTTTCCTGACATATTAGGCTCGATGTTTAACTTGCCTCCTGACGCCTACCCGCGAGGTGGTTTATTTAAACAACTGAGTTTTATTGCCTTTAATAGTCCCTATTTTTTCGGTCTAATACTGGGCTTTTTTATTGGTATGGAAATCCCCCTTATTGCACGTATTCGCGAAGAAATACATCAAAAGCATCTTAAAAATAATCTTGGCACCATTTACGGCGCTGATTATATTGGCGCCGGTATTGGCGCTGCTATTTGGGTAATATTTCTTTTATCTATAGACATCAGCAAAGCGAGTGCATTAACTGCCGCCTTAAATCTAACCGCTGGCATTGTATTTATCTTATATTATTGGCAAAAACTGACCTGGCGAAAAACCTTAATAACGGCTCATGGCATTTTATTAGTGATGATTATGGCAATTTACCAATTTGGTAATGGCTGGTTAAGTCAAATGAGTAACTTACTTTATCTCGACAAAGTTGTTTATAGTGACAAAACGCGTTTTCAACAACTGACTTTTACCAAAAGAAATATGGGCCCTGAAGAAGGCAGCATTATTAACTTTTATTTAAATGGCCGCTTACAGTTCTCATCCTCAGATGAATTTATTTACCACAGTTATCTTGTTAGCCCAGTATTAGCCGGCTCAGCACGCCATGACAACATTCTCATTATTGGTGGCGGTGATGGCCTAGCATTAAGAGATGTTTTACAGTGGCAACCTAAAAAGGTCACCTTAGTGGATTTAGATGCGCAACTCATTGAATTATTTAAAAATCCACATGAGAAATTACCTCTGAGGCTGGCTAATGCCATTGAAGACTTAAACGCAGTAAGTTTGCGCGATGAGCGTGTTGAAATTATTGCCGCTGATGCTTTTATCGCTATCGACCAACTATTGCAAAGCCATCAAACCTTTGACGCGATTATTGTTGACCTACCCGACCCCAGCCATCCAGATTTAAATAAACTTTATTCAGTTAATTTTTATGCCAGATTAAAGCAACTACTGGCGGGCGATGGCTTAATTGGCATTCAATCGGCCAGTCCTTATCATGCTAAAGACGCCTTTATTGCTATTGGTAAAACGGTGCAAGCCGCCGGATATTCAACGGTTCAGCAATATCATGACAACGTACCTAGTTTCGGCGAATGGGGTTGGACTATTGCCAGTAAAATGGGCGCAGCGCCTTTAACAAGATTAAAACGCTTACCTCAATTGCCTGTTGCTCACCATTGGCTAACCTTACCTATGGTGACTAATGCCTTTGAATTTTCTCGAGATTTTTATCAAGACAGTGAAACCGTACCAATTAATTATCTTGGCAGTCATGCAATTTATCAATTACATCAAAAAGCATGGCAAGATCAACAAGGCTTGAACAATGCTCATTTACAGTGAGCACAATGAATACAGATAAACTGCAACGGCATTATTGATCTTTTATTTAGCACCAAGACGTTTGGTATAGCTTAAGCTAAGATAAAATAAGAAAAATGAAATAAGCACTTGACATAATATGTCATGATGCTAAATTAACCCAATACGACATATTATGTCGTTAAGTAAAACAGTATCACTGATTTTACGCTACTTATTCGAGCATGAGGAATAACATGAATATTCATAAAATAGCTGACTACCTAAATACCTTGGCTGATGATTCAGATACTGGGATGGTGTTTGATTGCCAACCCATTTCAGGTGAAGTCGATGTATTACAAATTTCGGTATTCGGCCGTGAAGAGTTACCTATTTTTGTGTCGGTAACGGATGATCAAATTCTTTGTATCACCTACCTCTGGGGTGAAGAAGAAGTTAAATCAGACAAGATAAATGAAATGCATGTCAGTATGTTAGAAATGAACATACCTATGCCATTATCTTCATTTTCAAAAATTGGTGATAAATATGTCATTTTTGGTGCGCTAGCGATTAGCTCAACATTTGATGATATCGAACACGAACTAGCGGTATTGAGCAATAATGCGCTAGAAATTATTGATGACATGAGTGATTACTTAATTTAAGCAACCACCTTAGGAGTATTATAATGAGTATTTTTAAAAAAATTATGACCGCTATTCGCGGCGGCGCAACTGAAGTCGGTGAAAACATTATTGACTCAAATGCAACCCGTATTTTTGAACAAGAAATTCGTGACGCAGAAAATCACCTCACTAAAGCTAAACGTGACCTAACCGGTGTTATGGCACAACAAATGTCGTCTAGCCGTGACGTTGAGCGCATTAAGCGTGAAGTTACTGAGCATGAAGGTTATGCCGTTCAAGCCCTAGAAAAAGGTGACGACGAACTTGCTTTAGCCGTTGCTGAAAAGATATCAGCACTTGAAAATGAACTCGCCACACAGCAACAATCACTTGATAGCTTTCAAGGCAGTGCTGAACGCTTGAAAGAGTTAGTGAAAAAGAGTGAACGTCACGTAGCTGAATACAAACGTCAATTGTCTATGGTGAAAACCACAGAAAGCGTGCAAAAAGCCACCTCGGCAATTACCGATAACTTCTCATCAAGTAACTCTAAGCTATTAAGTGCCAAAGACTCATTAGAGCGCATTAAAGCTAAGCAACAGAAATTTGATGATCGCATGAAAGCCGCTGAAGTACTTGAGTCAGAAAACTCAGATAACTCACTTGAAGCTAAGCTTAAAGAAGCCGGCATTGGCGCTAGTGACAACAACGCAAATTCAGTATTAGAGCGTTTAAAAGCTAAAAAGAAGTAACTTACAAGTTACTACCACCGCTTTGTATCCATGATGCAAAGCGGTTTTTTAGTTTAATTAAATGCCAGTTTAGCCATTGATATTCGGAGCAAATAGTGAGCTTTTTTAAAAATATATTTAAGAAACCAACGCCAGAACGTAAACTCAATAATGTAAAAGAACTCACCCTAGGTGACATCATTGTGCTATCAGACAGTTTTGGTTTGCCCGCAGCACTAAGAGCGCAAGAATTTCAAGTAACGGCCGTTAACAGCTATGAATTTGAAAATAAAACTCAAGCAGAATGGGTTTTGCAGGGCGGTGACAATACAGAGTTGTATTTAACTTTGGACGTTGATGATAAAACCTATCTAAAATTTTCCCTGAAAATATTGCATCAAGATGTTGAAACACTGTTTGATCTTGAGCAATTTGCTGAAGTTTTCGATGAGCCGGGTCAAGCGCAATTAGAGCGCATAACAGACAGTAGCACCACGTCAGGCTGGAGCAGCGAAATATATCGACAAAGCAGTTATGCCCAAGTAGGTTACTTTCATCGCAAAGATTATCGAAAAGATGAACTCTCAGCTTACCAAGGCAAAGACAGTGGTGAGCAATTTGAGCTTTATTCGCTATTTGATGAAGATCAAGATAAAGGCGTCGATATTGAAGTATGGCAAGACGGCGATACCGAAGTATTTTTAACCTTATTTAAACCCACCACAGATATTGTTGATATGTATCCAGGGAGTTAATTGTGTCACGAAAAATTCCCGACAAATGGCAATCATCCGTAAAAGCGGTCAAAGCAGTGCAAGTTGCTTTTGATATGGATGAGAAAATTCAACTCGCCATTAGAAAGCAAGCGTTAGAGGCTGGTATCAGCCCGTCAGAGCAAATTCGAGATATTCTGGGCTTACCGATAAATAAGCGCCCTAAACGTCCAAGATTAACCGTAAGCTTGTCAGCTGACGATTATGCCTTACTGGCTGAAAAATATGCTTTATCATCAGAACAGCAACTTGAAATTAAGAAAAAATTAATGGATGATTTAATTAATTATGTCAATAATAGCCTTATTGACTAAAGCCGAGCTAAGTTTACCCCGATTAACTTGTTTCATAAAAGCCCATAGATAATGTAAGAGATTAAAATGATAGTCGTTCAAAAAGCAATGGAGAAAACTAATTTATACCGTGTTGATGACTTCGGCATAAAAAATTACAACTACGGCTTTATTGGCATTGCCTCTTTCCTCTTATTTTTAACCTTAAACTTATCCTTGGGCTATATTACTTATCAAGCTGAGTATGGGCTTGAAGGCTCAAACATAAAAAGCTATAGCGATGCTATTTGGCTAATGGTGATGTCTTCTACCACGATTGGTTTTGGTGACGTTTACCCCATCACTTTTATTGGTCGAGCGTCTGTTTTTATTATGTTTATACTCGGCGTAGGTATACTGGGTGCTATGGGGGCGATGTTTATCAACAAAATATTTGGTTTTGCCGATACCAACATTAAAAACAGAGAGCTGAGAATGCAAAATGCGCAAATTATTACTCAAAATACCGCCATCACTGAAAAGCTAACGCAATTAGAAGAAAAACTTGAGTTCTTAGCCAAAAAGCTTAAGTAATTTACGCTGAGTTTAAGGTTAAAGCCTTTAAAAATCTCATTTCTGCTAAAAATTTCGCGTATCCACCGCTTAATTATCACCATAAAGAAGTTGACCAGACCAAGGTTAAGCTAGAGTTATGACCGTAAATATTGAGTTAGCCCTTGGCTGATAAATTAATTTTTCAACAGCTTGCCCTTATCTACCCTCCACTTTATTTTTAGGGCTAATAGCCCGTTAAACTTGATAACGACCTGATAACGACTTGATAACGAAAAGTGTAGACTTAAAAAAAATTAGCGTTGCATAATCCCCTTACCTGCTGCCACTAAGACAAAACATGATTAAAAACACCTCTGACTAAACAAGAAAAACGATCATAAAAACTACCGTGAAAATATTAACCCATTGTTTTATAATAACTTATAAGCTTATACATCCTATTAACCATTACGTGTAATTTTTATCTCAATAATGCTAATCAAGATTTTAACCGTTAAATTAATTTGATAAAAAAATTTGATTAATAACCGCAAAATAATTCACTTTCCAATTTTAAATTAACGGCCCATTATCAGCTTGAAAACACAAATATGATTTTTTATAAGGTAAAGAAATGAACATTGATACATATGCAGATACTGATATAGATGTTGATGATGATTCAAATTTTGATACGGGTATTGCTAGTTTTGAAATTGACTCTGGCTCAACCAATAAAAAAGCAATTAGAAAAACAGCGAAACAAAATTATCAAATCAGACAAAGGTTAGATTCATTAAATGAAAAAAGATTTCTTGATAGAGAGCTTAATTCTTTAAGTGACTATTGGGACATGTAATGAAACATCAACGAGATTCAATATGAAAAAATTAATTTTAGCATTAGCTGTACTGACATTAACCTCAAATTTAGCATTTGGCCAAGAAGATGAAACCGAATTAATGGCAGCACCTTCAGAATATGTCGTCAGCCTTTTAGCAGAATGTAAAAATGACGCTGTAGAAGATGAAATTACTACATCAGACATGAACAGTTACTTATTAAACTGTATCAATGATGAGCTAGAAGCTAGCTATTATATGGCGATTAAAGTTCTACCTGAAGAGAACTGAAATTTATAATTTATGATTTAGAGTCTTTAACGTTAAGTCACTCAAATTACTTAGGCCATTTAATATAGTGGGTTGGTTAATTTGAGTGTGCTTATTTAATCAAATTCGTATTACTTCTCTCAATACTAAATTATTCACTTCAGCTGCTGTTAGCTCATAGCCGTTTTATCACCTTTGGTCACTAGCGTGTCACTTAATACAACTAACTCAAGCAAACACTCACCATCTTGCCACTGCCCTGCATAAAGCCGACATAAGTAAAATAATGTTTAAATGCTGAGCAAGGCTAGCATTTATTTTTCGCTATTGATTAGCGTAAAATTGTATTTTTTGAAACAATGAATTCGCCACACTGTAATCACCACGATTAATATCTCCATCATCAACTTTATTATAATATTTGATTAATGATAAAGGGTTTGCTTAACTCGAACGATTACATTAGATTGACTAAGATGCAATCGATCAGCACTAATGGATGTTAACCTCATGAATAGGGATTAAATTAGCTTGCTAGATACAAATAATGTACTTATTAGAAATAATGTTAAATTAATTGGCCAAGGCAGTAAAACCCTGTTTCTTGCCCATGGATTTGGCTGCGATCAAAATATGTGGCGCTTTTTAACGCCAGAATTGTCCAAGCACTTCACTATTGTATTATTTGATTATGTTGGCTCAGGTGCTTCTGATATATCTCAATACAGTAAAAAACGTTACAGTAAACTTGAAGGATATGCTGACGATATTATAGAAATCTGTGACACTTTAGAACTATCTGATGCTACTTTCATCGGACACTCAGTCAGCTGTATGATTGGTGGGATTGTTAGCATCCAACGACCTGAGTTATTCTCTAAGTTAATAATGATCTGTCCTACGCCCTGTTTTTTAAATTTTCCTCCTGAATATTTTGGTGGTTTTGATAAAGAAGATCTAAAAGAATTACTAAACCTTATGGATAAAAACTATATTGGCTGGGCTAATTATTTAGCGCCATTAGTGATGGGCACAACTAATTCAGATGATCTTATTGGCGAGCTATCCGGCAGCTTTTGTTCTACCGACCCAGTTATTGCCAGAAATTTTGCTGAAGTAACATTTTACTCTGATTATCGTCATCTTTTAAAAGCGATTAAACAGCCATCCTTAATTTTACAAAGTGAAAATGACGCACTGGCTGCAATTTCTATTGGTGAGTTCATGGCTCGTGAAATGCCTGATAGTAACCTTAAAGTGATAGCCGCTGATGGCCATTGCCTACATATGACTCACCCTGAAGCTATTATGAATTCGATAATAGAATATGCCAAATGATTAAGGTGGAGAAAAATCACATTGAGCATAACAAGGTAGTAAATTACTCTCTTGATAGCTTTCCATGTGGTGCTTTAGTCACTAATTCCTCAAGAGTTATTACCTATATTAATTCATACTTTACCAAGCAACTATTGTGGCAGCCGAATGATCTTATTGGTAAAAGTGTCGATGTTCTGTTTACTCAATCCTCAAAAATATTTTTTCAAAGTTATTTAATTCCGACACTTTTACACGAAAAAGTGTGTGAGGAAATGCAGCTCATTATATTTCATGCCGATGGACGACGTATTCCTATCACAGTGAATGCTAGTTTGAGTGCTGATGGTGGTATTTATTGGAGTTTATTCAATGCTTCTAAACGAGATAAACTCTATGAGGAGCTGATAAAAACCAGAGAAACACTTGAGATACAAGCTGAGAAATTGAAATTACTGGCCTCAACTGATGAGTTAACCGAGTTATTAAATAGAAGAGAAATGAAATATCGAAGTAGCTTAATGCTAGAACAAGCAGCAAGATCTCATTACTCAGTAAGTTTATTAATGCTAGATGTCGATCATTTTAAAAAAATAAATGACACTATGGGCCATTTAGAAGGTGACCGAGTACTGAAAAAACTCGGACAGTTATTACAAGGATTTGGCCGAAAAACAGATCTTATCTCCCGTTTTGGCGGAGAAGAATTTTTGATCATGTTACCCGATACCAACAAAAGTGATACCTTATTACTATGCCGTAGACTACATAAGTTAATCGCTGAAATTAAAGTAGGCGACAGTTCGCTGACCGTAAGTATTGGCGTGAGCATTTGTGATGAGCAAATATCATTTATCGATTTATTTACTCAAGCGGATAATGCGGTATATAAAGCGAAATCGCGGGGAAGAAATAGAACCGAAGTTCATCTGAACAATAGTTAAACAAGAGCTAAACACATCAATGCTTGAGCTAAACCTCAAATACCTCAGATCAATGATGTGATAACAAGTATTTAAAATTCGCCACTTCCCTATTTAAACACTCGCTGCCTTTGTAACTTTCGCGCAATAATATAACCAGCACAATGCGTGTTAGTGGTTACCCTGATGTCTGAGTTATTTAAACCAAACTTTGCCACCAATAAATTTATAAGCAGGTAAACCGCGGATCAAAGTATCTCGGGCAAAAGGTTTATAGCATTTTGGGCAAAGGCAAGGTTCAACCGTATAATCTTGGCTGATCCGTTCTTTAAAGCTTTTTACTAAGGCTCCTTTGCCGCCCTTTCGGTATTTAAATAACAAGGTATTACAGCCCGCACAAAAAATATCGATGGTTTTTGTTGGGCCTTTTTTATTCGGTTTTGCCATAAATTATGTCAGCGTACTTAGTCATTTTTAGTCTGTAAATCACATGAATATTTCATGCTAATGGTTATATTTTATAACAATAAAAAGCTACTATCTAAACTTAATAAGCTAGTTAGCTCACCATAACAGAAATGAGCCTGTTTTATACCTGCTCGACATAATTACCTAATAACCTTTTGTATCAAGCTACTTGCAGATAGATAACAGATGTCAAATCAATGCCCTCTTATTCCGGTCAATTCCCATTAACTTAAGCTAACTCAATTGGACCAGAGTAAAGAGTACAAAAGTACAGCCTTCGCTTTCCATCGCTGGCGGTTGGTAGGTTAACCCCAAAATAAATCATCATTATTTGCAGATACCCTCAAGGCTGAATAACCTCAAATAATAAACCAAAACTGCGCAATGGCTTTTATCAGTAAGCGCTTGCTCATTGAGAAAATAAACGATAGCGTAAAGTATAAATATTATTTTACCCTTTAATATAACCTTCAACCCTAGATAGCATTTTTATACTGGGTTATAGACAGGAATAAGACATGAACATCAGTAAAAGAACTTTTTTAAAAGCCAGTGGTGCAAGTATTGCCACCCTGTCTATTGCTGGGCAAACCCTGACGTCATCTGCCCTTGCTGCTTCAGTAAATAATCAGCCTGATATCAAGGGCCAAAGGAAAGGCCAAAGGCCAGCACTTAAATCGATTACAGGTACGGTAACAGGCATTAATCCAGTCGAGCGATTGGAGCGTATAGCCAAAGCACAAAAATTAATGCAACAACTTGAAATATCAGCCTTGATACTTGAACCCGGCGCCGCGATGGATTATTTCTCAGGTATACAATGGCGGCGCAGTGAACGCTTAACGGCGGTTATTATCCCACGTGAAGGTGAAATTTCTGTTGTTTGCCCTTTTTTTGAAGCGCCAAGCGTACGCGAGAGTTTAGCGGTGGGTGATGACATTCGTGTTTGGCAAGAGCATGAAAGTCCATTCGTTTTAATTAAACAAATACTGAAAGACTCAGGATTAAATAAAGGCAAAGTCGCCTTTGAAAATTCAGTGCGTTATTTTGTTATGAGTGGCGTTATGGCCCAACTTTCTACTATGCAGCATGTTAGTGCCGAGCCAGTAACGCTGGGTTGTCGTATGTATAAAAGCCAACATGAGCTTGAGTTAATGCACAAAGCTAATGAAGTGACTTTACTTGCCTACGCTCATGTTTTCGCTCAACTAAAATTAGGCATGAGCCAAAGTGATGTAAAATTATTAATGCACACAGCCCAAGGGCAATTAGGCGGCAAAGGCGCATGGAATATGGCGCTATTTAATCAAGCCAGTGCTTACCCGCATGGCACTAAACAAAAGCAAATACTAACTGAAGGTTCGGTGGTATTAATGGATTGCGGCTGCAATGTTTATGGTTATCAATCTGATATCAGTCGTACTTTTGTTTTCGGTGAAGCAAGTAAGCGCCAGCGTGAAGTTTGGCAAACGGTTAGACAAGGTCAAGAAATTGCTTTTGAACAAGCAAAAATTGGTACACAAGCGGGCTTAGTTGACGATGCCGTGCGTAAATTTTATCAAAGCAAAGGTTTTGGTCCTGGCTATAAATTGCCCGGATTGTCGCACAGAACCGGGCACGGTATCGGTATGGAAGGACATGAAAGTGTCAACTTTGTTCATGGCGAAACTGAACGTTTAAAACCAGGCATGTGCTTTTCTAATGAGCCAGGTATTTATATTCAAGGTGAATTTGGTGTGCGACTTGAAGACTGTATTTACCTGACCAAAAATGGCCCACAATGGTTTACTATGCCGCCAGCATCCTTGGACGATCCGATTGGAAAGTTAATTCAGCTGCAAACGCTTTAGCTTTTAATATACTAATGTCCGCTCTACCCCATAAGAGTCGTTCAGTTAGAGATAGCTAGTGAGCTTTTCACCCCAAGTCCCTACGCTATAGTGACTTAGGGTGATTTTTTATCCGTCAAAGACCTCCTCCCGTCCCGCTATTGATTTGGTGTAATCCAGTCTAATGTAGGCCTCATCACATGAGCTAAGGTGCTGCCATATTTAACCAAGGTGATTTTGGCTCTGACCAATAAAGCGGCTTAATCATTTTATTGGTGTTTTTGTGTAAATTTTCTGTGAATTTCTGTGAATTTCTGTTAATTTCTGTGAATTTCTGTGAATTTCTGTATGCAAGGTGCAAAATCAATGTATTATAAATAATATACAAGAGTGCAGTACATATTATAGTCACAGTGTAATATAAGAACCCACAGGGAATTGTCCTAAATGTGGAAAGGATTTGTATCTAAAAATGCCCATTATAAAGCATATCAAAAAGCTAAAGCTGCTGCTCAAAGATGCTAAGGCCAGCACAAACCAATTGCCGAGCAAGTTAGTAGTATTACCCGCCAAAGATAAACTTCTGCACGAACTCCAAGTACACCAAATTACATTGCAGATGCAGAACGAAGAGCTACAACGTACACATGCTGAATTAGAAAATGCCAAACAACGTTATGCAGATTTGTATGAATTTTCCCCCGTTAGTTATCTCACAGTAAACCACGAAAGGGTAATCACCGCAGCGAATATTTCTAGTGCAGAGTTGCTGTGTGAACCTAGGCAGAAATTGCTTGGTCGTCCCTTATCCCACTATATTAGCCGCGAAGACCGCGACCGTTTGCATCTACGTATTATGGTTGCGTTTAAAACAGGTGAATCGTTGCATTGTGAACTTAAAATGCAGCGTGCAGACAATTCTATTTCCCATGTTCTCTTAGAATCTAAAAGCAATGAGATTGATGACAAGACGAGCTTACTCATTACGCTGACTGACTTCACTGAGCGTAAACAAGCAGAAGAAGCGACCCAAGCCGCCTTGCAATATTCTCGTAGCCTGATTGAAGCCAGCTTAGACCCATTAGTCACCATCAGTGCCGAAGGTAAGATTACTGACGTGAACACCGCGACTGAGAAGGTGACGGGTGCAGAGCGTGCCAGCCTCATTGGCAGTGACTTTGCTGATTACTTCACCGATCCTAAAGAAGCCCGTAAAGGTTACGAGCAAGTATTCTCAAAAGGCTATGTCACCGACTATCCGCTAGCGATACGTCATGTATCAGGCAAGCTCACCGACGTACTCTATAACGCCAGTGTATACAAAGATCTCGAAGGCAATGTGCGGGGGGTTTTTGCCTCGGCACGCGATGTGACTGAGCGTAAACAAGCAGAAGAAGCGACCCAAACCGCCTCGCAATATTCTCGTAGCCTGATTGAAGCCAGCTTAGATCCATTGGTCACCATCAGTGCCGAAGGTAAGATTACTGACGTGAACACCGCGACTGAGAAGGTGACGGGTGCAGAGCGTGCCAGCCTCATTGGCAGTGACTTTGCTGATTACTTCACCGATCCTGAAGAAGCCCGTAACGGTTACGAGCAAGTATTCTCGCAAGGCTATGTCACAGACTATCCGCTAGCAATACGTCATGTATCAGGCAAGGTCACCGACGTAATCTATAACGCCAGTGTGTACTACAATGCAAAGGGTGAGGTTGCAGGCGTTTTTGCCGCGGCACGCGATGCAGAACTGGCCTTAACTGCCACCATTTTCGAGTCTCAAGAAGGCATGTTTATCACTGATGCCAATGCCGTGATCCGACGCGTTAATAAAGCCTTTACCGATATTACGAGTTACACAGCTGAAGATGCTATAGGCCAAAAATTTGAGATGCTTAGGTCAGATTTTCATGATGAAGCTTTCTACACCAATAAGTGGGATATTATCAATAACACCGGCATGTGGACAGGTGAAACTATGGGTAAGCGTAAGAATGATGAAGTCTATCCACAGCATCTAAGCATTACGGCAGTGAAGGATATTAAGGGTATTGTCACTAATTATGTGGCCACGTTGACCGATATTACCAAGAGCAGAGCCGCCTCCGATGAAATCAAGAATCTGGCGTTCTATGACACATTGACACACCTACCTAATCGTCGCATGTTAATGGATAGACTGAAAAAAACCTTGGCTGCTAGAAGCAGAAGCGGCGCTGTACTGTTTTTGGATCTTGACCAATTTAAATCTCTCAATGACACATTGGGACATGACATGGGTGATGTTCTGCTACAACAGGTGGCAAGTCGCCTCAGCAACTGCTTACGAGATGGCGATACCGTAGCACGTTTAGGTGGCGATGAATTTGTCGTTTTAATAGAAGACGTAAGTGAACAGCCCATTGAGGCGGCAGCACAAACCGAAATGATTGCTAAAAAATTACTGAACGCACTGAACCTACCTTATCAACTGGGTACGTATGAGCATCGCAGCACCGCGAGTATAGGGGCCACACTATTTAGTGATCATGAAACAGGGTTAGATACCATCATCAAGCAAGCCGATATTGCTATGTATCAAGCAAAAACGGATGGAGGTAATACCATGCGTTTCTACGACCCAAAAATGCAAGAGGCCATTTCCGACCGCGTTGATATGGAACGTGATTTACGCCAAGCTATAGAGCAACAGCAGTTTCAGCTGTATTACCAAATACAGGTAGATAGCTCGGGTCATCCATTGGGAGCAGAAGCCTTAATCCGGTGGAAGCATCCTGAACGCAATATGATTTCACCTCTACAATTCATTCCGTTAGCAGAAGAAACAGGACTGATTTTACCGATTGGACAATGGGTGTTAGAGACGGCTTGCGCTCAACTCGCCGTCTGGCAGAAAAATGCTCATAGCAAACACTTGGTACTCTCGATCAACGTTAGCGCCAAACAGCTGCATCAAGCAAACTTTGTGACACAAGTACAGGAAACGATACAGCATCACGGAATTGACTCAACAAAACTCAAGCTAGAACTGACGGAGAGTATGTTGGTTAAAGATATTGATAGCATTATTAATAAGATGAATGTACTCAGCAAGATAGGTGTTCGGTTCTCATTGGATGACTTTGGTACCGGCTACTCATCACTGCTATATCTGAAAAAACTGCCTTTATCTCAATTGAAAATAGATCAGTCATTTGTGCGCGAAATTGTTGTCGACGAAAACGACCTCACCATAGTAAGTACGATTATCGCCATGGCGCATAGTTTGAATTTGGGGGTGATTGCTGAAGGGGTTGAGACCGAGGAGCAAAGACAACTACTTATGAACAATGATTGTTTGCAATTTCAAGGCTATTTGTTCGGTAGGCCAATGCCGATTGATGCATTTGAGGCTTTGCTTAGTTTAAGTTGATTGGTATCGATGGTCGGATAAAAGGGCTTAGGTACAGATTTTAAACGTATTACACCTCTACTTAACGGCCTAGTTATGTGCCTAGTTATGGGCCTAGTTATGGGCCTCTAAAGAGGTTTAGCTTGCTATCACGACTAAATACTTTAATAACTTGTTAAGACTGATATTTAATGGCTCATTGATGGGTACTATACCCGTGAGCAATGAAGGTGCTTGATTTAGTCTGATTTGAGGATTAGACGTACACATGATTGATATTTCCCTCACACCCGAGTAAAAATCGGCGCTAGAAGCACCCATACGAAAGCACGTGATAAACGTCAGGTAACCGTATTAAAGCGGTGTTGTTACGTAGTGAAGGGGAAAATTGCACAAGCACTACGTAAAAGTGAAGCCAGTATTACACGGCATACCTGTAATTATGCCTAAAACCTAAAGCTCAAGCCTGCGGGTGGTGGCTCTGCCAGACATTTAAATACTGAGCAAACCCAGCAATTAGTTGCACACTTGTCAGATATCACTTACTTGCACACCCATCAAGTATAGTCTACATCCAAAAGACGTGGAAGGTTACCTATACTCCGACACCTTTCCTTTTAATAACGTAAAAATCTATCGGGGAAGCGTTTACCAATCACTGCTTCACCAAAAATTGATAAGTGATCTCCATCATCCCACAATATTTTTGTGCAGCTCATAAAGTTTTGAGGGAATTTATACTTTGACATCTGATTTTGATAATAATAAAGCCAATGTCCGTACATTAAGTATCAGGTATGAGCTTCAGCGCTATACCTATCTCAAAAACCGATCCACCTTCATTAGAAAGGGTCTAGCTCTATATTGTAATGATCATGATCACATTGCAATACATGGTTTTCATACTTTATCTTTGCAACCGACCTGTCGGTCGGTTAAACTAAGGCTATTATGTTGTAAGATATTTTAAGGTAAGCCCATGAGAGACCCAGAGCAAACCCGGCAAAAAATACTAGAAGTTAGCGCTGATGAAATTCATCGAAAGGGTTTCAACGCCACTAGCTTGTCTTGTATTTTAGCTCGCTGTGAAATATCTAAAGGGGCGTTATATCATCATTTTACTAATAAAATGGAACTTGGCTATGCGGTATTTGAGGAAGTTTATGCCCCCGCTTTTATTGCGCTTTGGCAACCGCCCGTAGAGGCTGAAGATCCCATTCAAGGCTTATCTGATTTTTTCAGTTCCATGTCTAAAGAGATGAGTTGTGATGAACTAGTCTGTGGATGCCCTTTAAACAACCTATGTCAGGAAATGTCAGGCGTAGATGAAGGCTTTCGTATTCGCATACTGGCGATGCAACAACAGTTAAACTTATTAATTGCCACTAACCTATCGCGGGTTAGCAGCCAGTTACAACCAGGCCTTGATTTTAGCCAGATCGCTTACTTTATTGTCTCAACCTTTCATGGCTCTTCCAGTTTAAGTAAAAGCTCATTAAACAAAGAGCTGTTTGACAAAGTCATCAAAGAGCTTTGCCGATACATGGGCCAATTAAAACGTTAATGCTAAATTAACGCCTCACTGAGTTAACATTTTTTAACACTTTATCTTCTATCTTAAGCCTAAAAAGCATTTACATACCGCACGGTCGGTATGTATAATGACTGCAATTAAAATTAACTATATCTTACAGGGTCATCATGAAAAAGCTCTTAATGCTGTTGGTGTTATTCACTAGTTTTGTCCAAAACAGTATGGCAGTTGAAGCTACGCCATCAGTTTCTCCTTATCAAGTCATCGCTGTAACAGGTAATAACCTATTTACTAAAATTGCCAACAATCAAGATGCTTTGAAAAAATTTCCAGATCTGATGCGAGATATTGTTGAAGAAGAATTAATGCCATCTATTGATTATCAATATGCTGCGTTTAAAATTTTAGGTAAACATTTGCGACAAACAACGTCAGAGCAAAGAGTAAAATTTATTACTGCCATGCGTGCTTATTTGGTTCGCACTTATGCCAACGCTTTAACGCAATACAGTAATCAGAAAGTGTTATTTGAACCAGAAAGTCAACTGAGGGCGAATGTGAGATCAGCTTCTGTTGATGTCAAAATTATCGACACGGGTAAACCAGATATAAATATTACCTTTCAAATGCGCAAAGACACCAAGTCGCAAGAATGGAAAGCCTACGACATGATTGTTGAAGGTATATCGTTAATTAGTAGCAAACAATCTGAAATTAATCGTAGAATATCAGATTTAGGCTTAGATCAAGTGACCTTAGAGCTTGCTTCAATCACCAGCTAACTTTGCTCACTGATGCTATTAGCGCTAATAAACAGCCAGCATAACCTTTAAGGTTACTGCTGGCTTTTTTTTACAACGCGCTAATTGTTTACTCTGGAGCAGAACTAATCGTCATTTCAGAGACTTTATTAGCTTCAATATCCGCTTGGGTAAAGCGCAAAGGTCTCAATTGTGGTTGTTGTGAATAGAGCAAGGTTTGGTCTATGCTATGATCGCTGCCATATTCATGAGATTGAGAATAACTCAATAAACCTCTAGCAACTGGGCCATCATCGGTAAAGTTCACTACTGTCATCCAGCTGCTACCATAATTAATATGATAACCACCACCTTCAGCACTTAGTATAGAATCGCTATTTTGTGCCGGATAAACATGGCGAGGCAACAATGAACCGTCATTACCTGTGCGGGTATCAAAGACATTAAAGCCTCCTTCTATATTGTGAGAGCCTGCCCAAGGAATTTTGATACCTGAGGCACTGCCATCAGCTAAACTGCGCTCAACAAACTGCACTGAACCCAATGTAGCATCTAATGCTAACCCCGCTGATTCAACATTAAGCTGAGCTTGGGCAAACTGTTCCAGTGTTGTGGCATTATTTATTAAGCCACTAGGTGTGGTCAGCACATTATCTGCAGAAAAACTGTGTTGCCACTGCGGTTTTTGATTAAATAAAAAGGCAAACTCTCGAAATAAATGTGCCGCACTACTATTTTTATTAAAAGTACCATCCCAAAGCGCTAATGCCGCACAACCGTCACTGATATCAACGTCCTGTGTTTCAAGGCTAACCACTGTACTGCCTTGTGCTTGGCAAATGCTTAAAAGATCAGTCAGAATATTTTCAGCCAAATAGCTGCGATTACTTAATAAGGCTTGTTCGACCTCTGCCGGATTAAATAAACCATCACTACCGGCACTATCTACCAATAACTTCTGTGCCAAGCGAGAACGCAAAGACTGCTGATTATCTACCGCACCATATAAAGGTGAAACACCTGTTATAGGCGCATTAATATTGGTAAGCCAATAGCTATCATTTGAATTTTGTACAGAGTCGGTGCCAGAGTACTGGGGTGCATTTTCATAGGGTACAGCGCGGTCAAAATCAAATGCGGATAAAAATCCCGGTAAAATAGTAAAGCCCGCAGCTTGCTTAGCACCAACAAGCAATGGATTTGTGGTCATTTCATTAATTGCGGTAGCGGTTAAATTGGGCACCGTTGAGTCATCAATATAGAAAACATTACCGTCACTATCTGCTGACATAGTATTGTTAAAAATCACCCCATCATAATCAACAAAGGCTTGTTTAAATTCAGCGATATTACCCGCTAAATTCATCGCTAACCAGTGGTCGATAATATCAACATTACCCAAGTTAGCATCTTTTATGGCAAAGGCACTGCCACCAGGGCCCCATGCAAAATTTCCCGGTACAACAACCATAGGGCCATGATGGGTTGAGTAAGTCATTTTTGCGAGTTTAATCGTTTGGCCTGGCCCCACAGCCACATCAATGGCGATTTCTTTACCTGTGATTAAACGGTTTGCTCCGTCAATCACTTGCGACATTTGTGCCGGATCGTTTGGATTTAATGTCAACTGATAAACCACAAAGTGCTCAGCTGATGAAAAAGTATGGGTCCAAGCGACATTTTCATTAAAACCAATATTTACGACTCCTGGCATGCCGGTAAGCGAACTCCCCATAACATTCAAATGCTCAGGAATAGTAATATGGAATTGCCAAAAGCGTAAATTTCCCGTATGTGGAAAGTGCGGATTCGCTAACACCATGCCTTTACCGTTTTCAGTTTTATCTTTACCTAAGCCCCAACCGTTTGAACCCAAATCACTTGGGTTCTTTTTAGGGAGTGTAACAACCGGATTTGAATTAACTTTATACTGATTAACATCAGCACTTTGTGGGTAAGGTGCGAAACTTTCTCCTGGAGGAGCGGCTAAAAACATCGGGCCAAGAAAGTTTGCGGCTCCTGGTAACAAAGCAATACCGAGTGTGTAAGTCAGCATATCAATATCACTAATCGGCTGTACCCAAGGCATGTTGGCACATGAGCCATCAATATTAGCAACACCCGTATCGGCTAAGTATTTATTATAACCTTGTGCATAGCCTGACAATAAAGCTTGGCTATTGCTTGAAAGTGACTTTATATTTTGTGCTGCATGCGCTCTAATTCCTAAGGTTAAAAAACCAAAGTCATTAATTAAATGCGCTGAGTCACCTGAACTAGGCACGATATCAGGGCCGTAATACTTTGCGCGTTGTGAGTTATATTTTAGGATTTGATCGGCAAGCATACAAATATTATCTTTAGCGAATGCATAACCCACGCCATACGACATACTTTCTAAGTTGTCGGCGGTAATGTGCGGTACACCATAATCTGTCCAACGAATATTTGCTGATAATACGCCATCGCCATCAAATGAAGGTACAGGTGTAACGACAACTGGCGGCGTAATCGGCTCTGGTGTTTCAGGTTCTGGCGTACCAATATAGGTGTAGTCACCACCCCCACATGCTGATAACATTGAAAATAATCCTATGATTGACATAGGTTTTATTATATTTTTAATTGAATAATTCAAAACAAACTCCTTTTTAGTTCTATTATTTTTTATCATACCTAAACTATTTTCCCCCTATCATATTTGCACAATAAACAACCAACCTCAAACCCTTATTAGCAAAATCGCTGTAGTGAAATACTACAAAAAAGTCTTTTTTATTAATTTCAGTCAATAAAAAGTAAAAGCATTTTTCTTTCACTATTAAATAGCACTATACTCACTAAGTGGTCATCAATTTGCGTATAAATAATGCTTGCACCTAGTCTACCAAAAAATGAAAAATGTCGATTAGCGTCGTTAGATGCTCTGAACATATTAGATACTGATCCTGATGAGCGATTTGATCGTGTTACTCGCCTAGCTAAAAAACTATTTAATGTGCCTATTGCACTGGTTACTTTAGTTGATAAAGAGCGCCAGTGGTTTAAATCTTCAATTGGCTTAGACGCCAAAGAAACCCCCAGAGATATTTCTTTTTGTGGCCATGCAATTCACCAAAACAATACATTTATTATTGAAGATGCCTTACAAGACGTGCGTTTTTTTGATAATCCTTTGGTTGTCGACCTACCTGATATACGTTTTTACGCTGGTCATCCCATTGCCTCACCAAGCGGTGAAAACATAGGAACCTTATGTATTATAGACACAAAAACAAGAACCTTAAGCGAGGATGAAATTGCTTCGTTAACAGAGTTGAGTGCCTTAATAACGGATGAGTTTATTTCATGGCATTGGGCTACTATGGACGAACTAACCAATATAACGAATAGAATAGGTTTCAAACGTTTAAGTCAACATTCTATT
Source organism: Colwellia sp. MB02u-9 (assembly GCF_014077085.1). Lineage (NCBI taxonomy): Bacteria > Pseudomonadati > Pseudomonadota > Gammaproteobacteria > Alteromonadales > Colwelliaceae > Colwellia > Colwellia sp. MB02u-9. The sequence continues at coordinate 96,743 of NZ_JACGVF010000069.1, read as the reverse complement.
GATAAGGCTGTTAGACAAAACAATGACTGTCATCTGGCTTATTTTGATCTTAATGACTTTACATTACTCAATGACAATTATGGCCATATGATTGGCGATCAAGTATTAAAACTATTTGCTGAACAATTAAAAGTCAGCTTTAGAGTGTCTGATGTTTGTGCCCGAATAGGCGGTGATGAGTTTGTGGTATTGCTGAGCGATACAGAGCTTGAAACAGCTAAACAAGTGATAAAACGTTTTGCTTATAATTTAATTTCTGTCAGTAAACACCTAGATCTACCTTACCAAATATCTTTTGCGCATGGCATTGTATCTTTTGATCAAAAAAAGCATATTAATATTGAGCATCTGCTTAGTGATGCTGATCAGGTGATGGATGAAAAAAAAGCAAAAAATAAACATTATTAGCCCAACATCGTGGTACAAAAACCCAGTCACTGAACAGCGTTAAATTCATCATATTAATTTAACGCTTAACGGTATTTAAACAAAACCTTACACCAATTTACTCCCATCAAAAAATTTATCTCACACAACTTTTCTGATTTAACCTGATGTTTATATAGTATTTTCAAATAAATAAAATCATATGATGTTGATTAAATTATGCTGCTAATGGTGATGGTTTGTTGGCGATTAGCTTTACAAATCTATTATTGCTCGTCATCACTTAACAATATCCTTTAACCTTAATAACTTAAATTTGTACAACATAAGATTTTACGACATAGGCTTTTTAAATAATTTTTTGCCTTCGGTTAATAAATGTTGCACCCCTGGATGTTTTACTTTCCGTTCAGGGGATATTAAGTAGTAATGCTCGATAATATCGTTAGTTCTACCAATAATTTCAACGTCAAACTGCTCAACAACATGATTTTCAATCATAGTAGGCGCACAAAAAATACCGTATCCCGCCTGGCCAAAATATTTAGTTAACACTGAATCATCAAACTCGCCAATTACCTTGGGGGAAATATCTAATTCATTAAACCAAGACAAGACGTTTAAATGTTGGTTTGAGCCTTCGCCAGCGGTAAAAAAAGGCATACCATCAAGTGACATTGGAAAGTCGTCTGTTAATGATTGCGCTAATTTTTTGTCAGCAAAAAAACTTAAGCCACATTTACCTATCAAGTGACTATAGGCTTTTAATGGTGAACCTGTCGGCAGTGGAGTATCACTTAATACCGCGTCCAATTTATTCATCGCAAGCTCTCCAAGTAAAACATCTAAGCTAGTTTCCTTACACACCAGCTTGATAGAATTGTCTATGTCATAGATAGATTTCAATAAATTAAATGAAAAAACTTTCGCGATAACATCGGTGACGCCAATGGAAAAACGAAAAGAAAAGTCAGTTGAATGATTTTTTAATGAATGCAGCAGTTCATCGCCTAAACTAAATATCTCCTGGGTATAACGAAAAGAAATACGCCCCATGTCATTAAGGACCAAACGCTTACCTTTACGTTCAAATAAGCTATAGCCTAATTGTTCTTCTAATAAATTGAGTTGAGCGCTCAGGGTTTGTGGTGTGATATGCATAACCTTTGCCGCCTGAGCAATACTGCCATGTGTTGCTATTGCATGAAAATACTGTAAGTGATGATAATTAAGCTTAGCCATATAACCTCTTTAATTTCCCTGTCACTGTTTAGCCTTCTAGCACTATACCTTAGCAACTTTTTATTGATAAAAACACAGCTACAGTCGACTTTCATTGCGTTGAATTATTAGCTATAAATGTGTCATACAAGTTTAATTAATTTGCGGGGCTATTTTACACCTAGGGAAAATGACCAAATACAAGGCATTGATTTTAATAACGCGTTGTTCAGCACAATAGGCTCCTACATGGTCTAATCAGTTGTATACATGCAACGATAATTATTAAATAAATAACGCAGGAATGGCTGGTTTTAACCAGGTGAAATGAGCAGAAAATTAGTGATATTGGTATGAGCTAGATCAAAGGAGATTTTATGGCAGAAAACATTATTGTTCTACGTTGGAAACAATTTATCCAAACTGATGCGAGTTCTGGCATTATTTTAGTATTAGCCGCAGTACTGGCATTGATAATGGCTAACAGTTTTTTTAGTCAGAGTTACAATGACTTCCTTGAGTTCCCCGTGAGCATTACGTTAGGCACCTTTGCTATCAGTAAACCCTTAGTCTTGTGGGTCAACGATGGTTTAATGGCGTTATTTTTCTTTGTTGTTGGTTTAGAGATTAAGCGTGAATTATTTTACGGTCAGTTGTCACGTCCTGATCAGGTGGTATTACCCTTTTTGGCCGCTATTGCCGGTATTATTTGCCCGGCATTAATTTATGTGGCTTTTAATTATCAAGATGCGGTTGCTATGAATGGTTGGGCGATTCCTTCAGCAACAGATATCGCTTTTGCCTTAGGCATTTTTATTTTATTTGGCAAATACTTACCCCCTAGTTTAAAGCTGTTTCTGTTATCTGTTGCTATTATTGACGATATTGGTGCAATTATTATTATCGCCATATTTTACTCACAAGAGCTAGCCACCAACTCGCTTATTATCGCGGGTATAGGTTTAGTGACACTCTTTATTTTTAATCGACTTCAATTAGAGAACAAAGCGCCTTATATATTACTGTCAATTATCGTTTGGGCTGCGGTATTAAAATCAGGTGTACATGCAACTTTAGCCGGTTTTGCCGTCGCTTGGTTTATTCCTATCGCCCGTGAAAAGTCACAGTCTATGTCATATCAAATTGAACATGGCTTGCATCCATGGATAGCGTTTTTTGTGCTACCACTTTTTGCCTTTGCCAATGCGGGTGTGGGCTTAACCGGGGTTTCAGTTAATGAACTTTTCACACCCATATCCATAGGTATTATTGGTGGATTATTCATCGGTAAACAATTAGGTATATTCGCGGCTTGTGTTATTGCCGTGAAACTAAAACTATGTCGCTTGCCCAAAGACGCCACTTGGACACAATTATACGGCGTATGTTTACTTTGTGGCGTAGGCTTTACTATGAGTTTATTTATTGGCTCACTCGCCTTTGAAGAGCAGGGTTTGGCTTATCAAACCCAAGTAAAAGTTGGCGTGTTAGTTGGTTCATTAATATCAGCCGTTGCTGGTGCTTGGTTAATCAGTCGATCTTCAAACAAATTAACCGTAACAAAAGGACAAAAAAATGAAAAATTTAAAACTTCTAATACTTAATATGGCTGCAATTGGGCTATTGGCTATGTCTACAGTAGTAAAGGCTGACTTTAAGTCTGACATTATCAGTTCTTGTAAAGCTTACCAACAAGGTGACGACAAAAGTGAAATAAATGCCTGTAAGCTATATATAGATGGCTTTATTGACTCGTCATTACTCAACGATGATGGTGTGGTAAAACCCAAGGCAATGATTGAGCGCACAGCTCCTGAACAAAGCGATTTTTTAAAGCGAGCTTATCGAACACGCGTGTTAACAACATCTTCCATGTTGAGTAATGAAGAGGCGTACCAATTTTGTATTCCACGTGAGTATGACAGAAAAGAAATTGCTTCATCGATTGCTAAATCTATGGATATTAATCAATTAGCTGATAAGCAACTTAAACAGGTGATATTTGAAACTCTGATTGCTGACTTTCCTTGTTAGCACTATTGATATTGCTTTAATCCAACAGCAGATCTTGTTCACAACACCTTGTTATGAACAAGATAAATTCGATACTTTTCAAGCAAACATGAGTTATGTTTGCTATTTATACTCCAAATGGTAGACGGTTTTCAGGACCACTAGAAGCACTTCATCAAGTTGAAAAGTCTCAATTCGTTAACCATACCTGAAAACAACATGAGGTTGATGATACCCCACCTTTTGCCAAGAAATATTATGCATTGCCGCCTAAAGCGATCCATGCTTTTAGAGCGGCCATCAACCAACCGAAAAATCGTGGCTTAATGCTTAATGCCTATCAAGTTATCACAACTCCCGTGCAAGTAATTAGCCTCGACCCGCCTTTATCACTATGGGGTTAGTTAATATGCCACACGCACAGCAATGATTAAGCTATAAAACTAATCCTTTTGATTTATATATCTTATTTTTAATTACCCTTGATATAAATGCTCAAAATTTGGAATGTTACTTTCCCAAATAGGTGTGGTTTTACCAATATATTCTCGAACCGCATCAAAGAATAGTCGCGTTCTTACTGGCAGATCTCGATGAGGATATATCGCATACATGGCGCTATAATCTGACAATTGTATATCTGTCAGCAGGGGGACTAACTGTCCATCAGCAACTTCATTGCCAAGGGTCAACGCCGGCACTACCACAAATGCAGTGCCAGACAGCGCTTTTAATAACAATACCTCGGCATCATTCGCTCGAAAGATACTTTTTATAGTTTTTTCACGCCTATCGCCATGTTGATCAATCGTGCTAATACTCGTGACTCGTAGCGAATTACTGGTATAGCTTGCCGCTGGCAATAGTGCGAGTTCATCGATAGTTTTAGGCATGCCATAGGTCTGGATAAATTCGGGTGACGCCAAAATAATCATGCGATTACGGGCCAGTTTTCGGGCAATCAAGGTCGAGTCTTTAGGTTCGCCAATACGAAAAGCCAAGTCAAAACCTTCGGCAACAATATCCATCACACGATCGTCTAAACGTAGTTCCACTTCAACTTGCGGAAAACGTTTTTGAAAATCATTGATCACAGGTTGTAAGTATCGCTTAGCGATGATGGTTGGCGAGGTGATTTTTAATACCCCTCGTGGTTCTTGATGATAATTTTCCGCCAACCTAACGGTTTGTCCCAGTAACTCACGCAGCTCCCGAGATTTTTTTATCATTTCAGCACCCGCAGCAGTCAGTGAAAAAGACCGGGTTGTTCTATTTAATAGCCTGACACCCAAATCGTCTTCAAGTCGGCTAATTTGTTTTGAAATAACCGAGCGGTCAATGTTCCTGCTTTGCGCTGCGCTGGTAAATGAGCCAAGTTCGACCACATCTAACAACATTAATAACCGGCTTGTTGTATCCATTATTTATTCCGTATCACACCAATTGGTGCAATTTTGGCACTAATGTATTTAAAAATCTATACTTTTTGTCCACACATTAGTTACGTATCATGCACGCCATTATCCTAGAGTATTATTTTGAGCAAAACGAGAATCATGATGAGTAAAAATATTTTTATGGCCGCTATCCTCACCCTCAGCTTAGCAATAACCGGCTGTGCAGAAGAGCCAGAGCAAAAAAAAGCAGCACAACCTTTGCAAGCTATTGATGTTGCGGAGGTGTTGGTTAAACCTGTACAAAATTGGCATATTTATACTAGCCGTTTAGAATCTCCCCAAGACGTCGCTTTAATGCCACGAGTTTCAGGTGTTATTAACCACATCGCTTTTAAAGAAGGCGATGATGTCAAAGAAGGCGACTTATTATTTCAACTTGACGATCGCCCTTTTGCCGCCGTTGTTGCTAGTTTGGAGGCACAAATTCTCAGTGCAAAGGCCGCATTAGGTCAAGCGAAAAGTGAAGCCAAACGTGCAATACGCTTAACAGCGCAAAAAGCTATCTCTGAAGAGCAAGCTGAGTCTCGCACCTCGATTTTACACCAACGTGAAGCACAGCTAGCCGCATTGCAAGCACAACTTACTTCCGCAGAACTTGATTTAGCGTTTACCGCCATTCGATCACCTATTAATGGTGTAATTTCACGCGCGAATATCACCCGTGGTAATAACGTACTTGCCGGCCAAAGTATCCTCACGTCAATCGTATCTAATCATGAAATGTATGCTTATTTTGATATTGATGAACGCACTTGGAATAGTTCATTTGCTGATATCACTGCAGCAAGTAAACAACAAGTGGTAATGCAAAAACTCGGACAGAAACACTTTAGCCATGAGGGTTACATTAATTTTATTGATAATCGCATTAATCCGTCAACGGGTACATTAAGAGTGCGCGCCATTTTTGAAGGTAAACATAAGCAAGTAAACGATCAACTACGTGCGGGATCTTTTGCCCGCATTAAGCTCGCAGCTAATGCCATCACTAAGCAAATTATTATACCTGAACGTGCCATAGGTACAGATTTGAAAAATCGTTTTGTGCTTACGGTAGATAAAAATAACATTCTAGAGTACAAATTAGTTGAAATGGGTGAAGGTTACGGAAAGTTACGTGCCATTACCGCGGGTTTGAGCAAAGGGGATATTATCGCAGTTAACGGCCCAGCCCGTGTTGGACCTGGTATGCCAATCAAGCCAAGAACTGTTGCCATTGATACGAGCGATATCGCATTTACTTTGTCTGCAATGGGCGATGTTAGCCTTATTGCTAAATATTAAGAGCTTTTGATGAATTTTTCTCACTTTTTTATTCAACGGCCTATCTTCGCGGCCGTCTTGTCACTTATTATTTTGATCGGTGGCGGTATTTCATTATTTCAATTACCGATCAGTGAATACCCTGAAGTGGTACCTCCAACCGTTGTGGTCACCGCTAATTACCCTGGTGCTAACCCAACCGTTATTGCACAAACAGTAGCAACACCGCTTGAGCAAGAAATAAATGGTACTGAAAACATGTTGTATATGTTTTCGCAAGCCACTAGTGATGGTCGTATGACATTAACCGTTACTTTTGCCTTGGGTACCGATTTAGATCGCGCACAAGTACAAATACAAAACCGTGTTAACAGTGCTTTGCCACGTTTACCAGAAGAAGTACAACGCCTTGGCGTAGTGGCAGAAAAGTCATCTCCGGACCTGACTATGGTGGTGCATCTTTATTCGCCCGAAAAAACGCATGATACAACTTATTTATCTAACTATGCTGATTTGTATGTTAAAGACGAAATTGCTCGCTTACCCGGTGTCGGTGATGTGAAATTATTTGGTGGCGGTCAATATGCGATGCGAGTGTGGTTAAATCCAGATGCATTAGCTGCCCGTAAATTAACCGCAATGGATGTGATAAGTGCATTACGCTCGCAAAACCAACAAGTGGCCGCCGGTAGCTTAGGTGCACAACCTGCATCTAACGATAGCCAATTTCAAATTCTACTCAATGTTAAAGGTCGTTTAAATAGTATCGAAGAGTTTGACCAAGTCATTATTAAAGTGGGCGAGCAAGGTCAGTTGATCCGCCTTAAAGATGTTGCTCGGTTAGAGCTAGGTCAAAATAATTATGCATTAAGAGCCCTGCTAGATGGCCAACCTGCCCTGGCTATGCCTATTTTTCAGCGCCCGGGTTCAAATGCCATTGAGTTATCCGACCAAGTACGTGCAACCATGGCACGGTTATCAGAGAAATTTCCTGCTGGGGTTGAGTATGACATTGTTTATGACCCTACCGTTTTTGTTCGTGACTCTATTGATGCGGTGATTACCACCTTATTAGAAGCTATTGCCCTAGTCGTGATTGTTGTGGTGGTATTTTTACAAACTTGGCGTGCCTCAATTATTCCATTAATTGCCGTGCCGGTATCATTAATCGGTACTTTTGCTGTTATGCAATGGCTGGGAATTTCTATTAATACCTTGTCGTTATTTGGTCTGGTATTAGCCATAGGTATCGTCGTTGATGATGCCATCGTAGTGGTAGAAAATGTTGAACGTAATATCGAGAAAGGTTTATCGCCTTTAGAAGCCACCCGTGTTGCTATGACTGAGGTTACCGGTCCTATTATTGCCATTGCCTTAGTATTATTAGCGGTATTTATTCCTACGGCCTTTATCTCTGGTTTATCGGGGCAGTTTTATAAACAATTTGCTTTAACGATTACTATTTCAACCGTGATTTCAGCCTTTAACTCACTGACATTATCGCCAGCATTAGCTGCGCTATTATTGAAATCGCATGACAGTAAACCCGACGCCTTAACACGCTTTTTAAATGCTATTTTTGGCCGCTGGTTGTTTAAACCTTTTAATCGCTTGTTTGACCGTGGCGCAAAGGGTTACCAAAAATTAGTGCAAAAGCTAATACGTATGAGCATAGTTGTGCTCGTCGCTTATGTCGCTTTATTAGGTGGCACAGTGACCTTATTTGATGCTGTACCTGGCGGGTTTATTCCTGCGCAAGATAAAAAATATTTAGTGGCTATCGCTCAGTTACCCGATGCGGCGAGTCTTGATCGTACCCAAGACGTTGTACAAGAAATGGAAGCCATTGCCCATACCATTGATGGCGTTGCCCATACGGTAGCATTTCCTGGTTTATCAGTGAATGGTTTTACTAACAGCCCTAATAGCGCGATTGTTTTTGTCACCTTAGACGCTTTTGAAAAACGTGAAGATGTTAGCTTGTCAGCTATGGCTATTGCCGGACAACTTAATCAACGATTTAGTGTGATTGATGCGGCCTATGTTGCTGTATTTCCACCACCACCTATTCAAGGCTTAGGTACAACCGGTGGTTTTAAACTGCAAATTGAAGACCGAGATAACAAAGGTTTTGAGGCGCTATTTAATAGCTTGCAAAAAGTCATTGCAAAAGCACAACAAGACCCTGCCCTCGTTGGCTTGTATTCAAGTTTTCGTATTCAAACACCACAAATGGATATTGATATTGACCGTGAACAAGCCTTGATACAAGGCATTGCATTAGATGAAGTATTCAACGCCTTGCAGATTTACTTAGGGTCAGTTTATGTCAATGATTTCAATTTATTTGGTCGTACTTATCAAGTTAAAGCACAAGCAGATGCTGAATTTCGCAAAGATCCTGAACAAATCTTGAATCTAAAAGTACGTAACAACTTAGGTAATATGGTGCCACTAGGCTCAGTATTAATGGTTACACCGACCACAGGCCCTGATCGCGTAATGCATTACAATGGTTACCCAAGTGCCGAGCTCAATGGCAGTCCTGCGCCCGGTTATAGCACGGATCAGGCTCAGCAAGCCATTGAGCTGATACTGGCCAATACGCTACCTCAAGGCATTGCTTATGAATGGACCGATGTAACCTTCCAGCAAATTATTGCTGGCAATACCATGATATATATATTCCCCTTAGTCGTATTGTTAGTTTTTATGGTACTTGCTGCACAATATGAAAGCTTACGCTTACCTTTGGCTATTATTCTGATTGTGCCCATGACCATATTTTCAGCATTGTTAGGGGTTTGGTATGTCGGTTCAGACAACAATATTTTCACTCAAATTGCCTTAATAGTATTGGTCGCCTTAGCCTCGAAAAATGCGATTTTAATGGTGGAGTTTGCCAAAGATCAAAACCAACACGGCATGTCTCATTTTGACGCTATTATGGCGGCATGTCGTATGCGCCTTCGGCCAATTTTAATGACCTCAATTGCTTTTACTGCAGGCGTAATACCCTTAGTATTAGCCACAGGTGCTGGGGCAGAAATGCGCCATGCCATGGGTAATGCCGTATTTTCTGGCATGGTAGGCGTTACTTTCTTTGGTCTATTGTTTACGCCAGTGTTTTATATCTTAGTGACTAAAGGCAGTAATGAGAAAAAAGTGCCGACATTAAAATAATATCAGCGCAGTATTATGCTGGCTAGAACCTTAAGGTAGCCGTTGGAACATCCTGGCGATTAGGCACAAAGCAAGGTAGCTAAGAACACTGCGCTAAAGCGCGTTATTCATAGCTTATCAATGCTTTTTGCCTGCAGGTGCTATAGAGCAAGTAGGCCAAAGGCTTGACTTGGCGTTGTTAGATGCTCGACAGAATGCTTTAATAGTCCAAGAGAATGCTGTAGACGCAGTTATTGCGTCATTGCTGGCAAAAGTTAATTTATATCATGGCTTTAATGCTTGCTGGAGTGATGCTTTAACCCGCTTTTAATGATTGAGTTTACCTATGTTTGATACTGAATTTTCACCACAAAAAGATATTTCAAAAACAATGCAAGCTATTGTTTTACGCGAAGCTAACGAAGAAATTCGCTTGGAGAATATTGAGCTTAGTGTGCCTAAATGCAACGATAACGAACTCTTAATAAAAGTAGAATATGTTGGCCTGAATCCCTTAGATGCAGAATATGCCAAAACAGGGTTTTGTCATTGGCAGTACCCACATATACTGGGTTTAGATGCGGTAGGCATAGTTGTTAAAGCGCCAAAAGGAGTTTATCCCAATATAGGCGCACGTGTTATGTGGCATGCCAGCATGGGCGCACAAGGCGTACTGAGTGAGTACGCCAAAGTAGCAAACTATGCGGTTTCTGTTGTACCTGAAAGCGTCAGTCCCGAACAAGCGGCTGCACTGCCTTGTGCGGGTATGACAGCGTTAATTGCACTCGACCGATTACAACTTGTTGAGGGTGATACTTTATTGATTGAAGCGGGCGCAGGTGCCGTTGGTCAAATTGCTATTCAATTTGCTAAACAACGCGGCGTAGATGTATTTACCACAGCAGCAAAACATAATCATAAATTAGTCAAATCGTTAGGGGCTGATGCGGTATTTGATTATCAGGATAAAAAACTTTGTGAGAAAATTCGCCGTGAATTAGGTCCGCAAGGTTTTGACGCGGTACTTGACTCCATTGGCGGTGATGTCACGGTGCGCAATATTGAATTAATGCGTTTTTGTGGTCGTATTGCCTGTTTAAAACCATTACCTAGCTTTGAGCAAGAACTGCTGTTTAGAAAGGCACCTAACATTAGCATTGTATCGCTTGCTGGTGCTTGGCTAGCTAATAGTTTGTGTGCACAGCAACGTATGAGTTTTATGAGTAATTTATTGCTTGATAGTGTAGAAAAAGGTGATTTAATTGTACCTAAAGTTAACCTAGTTAACTTTAGCGCAGCGAATGTTTCCACCGCGCTAAACAAACAGTTAGCCGGCGGTTTTACCGGTAAACAGGTGGTGAAACTTAATACGGCTTAACGATATTGCTTAAAGCTATTACTTAAAGGTGTGGTTTAAAGATATTGCTTAAAAATATTGATAGCCTAGCTAGATACTTGCCTAGCGTTAACTTAAGTTAGCTGTATCGGCATTAAGCGATTTAAAGTTAATTGCCCCTGTTTAAAAGAAAACGTTTAAAGTCAGTATCCAGTAGCGGTTTTGCAATATAATAGCCTTGTCCTAAATCACAACCGATTTCTTTAAGCTTTTGATATTGCGCTTTAGTTTCAATACCCTCTGCTGTGGTTTTTATTTTCAATGCTTTAGCTAAATTAACCACAGCGTCTAATATCAAGACCTTACTGCTCACTTCATTGATGTCATCAACAAAGCTTTTATCTATTTTCAAATAATTTAAAGAAAATTGATGTAAATAACTCAGCGACGAAAAACCCGTACCAAAGTCATCTAAGGCGACTGAAATATTAAGACTTTTCAAAATATCTAGATGTTTTTTCACGGCATCAGCATTTAGAATTAGACTTGCTTCAGTAATTTCTACGCATAATCGTTCAGTAACACCTGCAGACTCAAGGTGTTGTTCTTGCAAATAATTAATAAAATCTTGTGACGCAAAACCTGATGTTGAGACATTAACATTGAGCTTAAATTTTTCTGGCAGCCAATCTGCCCAAAGCTTGAGGTTGTTCACCGCCAACTTCAGCATATAAAGATCAAGCTGCACTATTTGCCCTGATCTTTCTAAAATAGGAATAAAAATATCTGGAAATAACAGGCCTAATTTAGGATGCTGCCAACGTACCAAAATTTCAGCACCAATAACATCACCGGTATCAAAATCAATTAGCGGTTGATAATTGCCGATAAACTCAAGATTTTTAACGGCATGATCGAAATCGTACTCAACTTTAACATTGGTTGATTTATTTTGTTCTTCAAGTGCTTCAAAAAAGACATACTGATTACGGCCTTTGAGCTTAGCTTTGTACATAGCATGATCAGCATCAATCAATAATTGATCAGCACTCTCACTCGCATCACTGTAAGTGGCGATGCCAATACTGACACTACTAGAAATATTCAAACCATCGATAGTGAAAGCCCCGGATGTCGCCTCGATAATACTTTCTGTTACCCGACAAATGGTCTCATAATCAATCTTACCATCAAGCAGTATGGCAAATTCATCGCCACCTAAACGTGCCAATGTATCGGTGTTTCTTAAAGTTGTCGTTATTGATTTTACAATAGCAATAAGTAACTTATCACCAACATGGTGACCATAAGTGTCGTTAACTTGCTTAAATCTATCTACATCGATAAACAGTATGGCTAAATTGTCTTGGCGATTATTCTGACAATGTAAAAACGCGTGTTGCATTCTATCTTTAAAAAGCGATCTATTAGGTAAGTCTGTCAAAGGATCATGTAATGCTAAAAACTGCAACTTCTGCTGAGCTGCCATTCTTTCAATGGCGTTATGGATGTGCTTCGCGACAAAAGATAATAGTTGTTTGTCTTTTTCTTGGAATAAAAAGTCAGTGCTATAACTTTGTACAACGACAATACCTTTATTATCACCGCGACCAAAAGGCACGCCTAACCAAGCTTTTGCTATGCTGCCTAAAATATAGAGCTCTTTGTTATCCAGCATTTTTTGAATATCTTTTTCATATAATAGAAAAGGTTTATCTTTTAACAGGGCATAGCCTGTAATACTTAAATGTTGTGGATCAATAGCTACTTGTTCGAAAATCTTTCCTTGATCTAACTCGTCAACAATATCGTGGTCAAGTTCGTCTACCGCATAAGGAAATTCGATGGTTTTTCCGTCATCTTTAAGTAAGGCAACAAAAAAGTTTTTTGCAAAAGTAATACGGCCAATACATTGATGTAAACTCCGATAAAAATCACCCATAGTGCTAGTGGTAAAGGTAAGTTCAGCAATCTCAAATAGGGCATCTTGAATTTTATTGGCATATTCTAAATTTTCAATCACCTCTTCCAGGCCATCAACTTTGATGATTTGAGATATTTTCATTGCGGTAAGAGAAGCTAATGCAGTCAGTGTTCTCAGGTGATATTCAGTGTAAAAATCAACCCGTGCATGTTCGCTGTCAATAACACCTAATAATTGCTCTTTAAATAAAATAGGAACCGCTAACTCTGATAACGTGGTTTCATCTTCAACAATATAGCCTTCAAATTTTCGAATATCTTTGACTAATAGCGCTTGCTTAGTTGCCGCAACCTTACCAATAACACCTTCATTAAAAGGAATAACTATCGAGTTAGACGAAGTATTTCTTATTTCAATATTACTACTTTTATCATGGTTAAAGGAGGTTTTCTTTTCAAAGCCCGACATGCGACTTAAGGTTTCCCCCCCAGCATCTAAAGTGTAAATAACGGCATCGTCAAAACCAAGCTTTTCAACAATATTTTGGGCTAAATACTGCCAAATTTCATTTGGGGTGTTTAATAACAAAATATCAGTAGCAAACTGATTAGTGATGATTAAACTTTTTATCGTTTGTGATTTAGATAGTACTGACAAATTTATGATGCCTAGAAGTTATTTAAAATATAGGTATCCGTTCCTTGGGTTATAAAGCGCTCTCAACGCAAAAAACTTGAACCTTGATTAAAGCAAATTTTTAATCACGTGTCTATTTAGCTATGTCATATAAATGCGAATAGCTAATACGCTAATAAAGTAAATTTTCATTAATAATATATCTTGTAGGTGGTGAGTATGTGTCATCCTTCACACTGACATTTACACAATTTAAGTATGACTTAAAGAATAACCATCAGCGATAATTAAAGCTTACTGTGCTCGATGTCAAGTGCGTTAGTAATGTAATCCTTGCTCACTATTGTCAAAATAATTAACTAAAGTCCCTGCTAAAGGTGAGTTCAATCAGCCAATAGGCTTGATCAAAAAAGGGCAATAACATCACGGTTACTACCCTTTTTTATCTGCTACCGACAGAGAAACTAGTGGGTTTCAGAGACCATATTAACGGTATACTTAGGAATTTCTACTACTAAGTCTTCGTCGCCTACTAATGCTTGGCAACCAAGGCGTGATTCAGGCTCTAAACCCCAAGCTTTATCTAACATATCTTCTTCGAGTTCATCGCCCTCTTTGATAGAGTCAAAACCTTCACGGATAATCATATGACACGTGGTACAAGCACACACTTTCTCACATGCATGCTCAACACCAATATCATTTCTCAGTGCTACGTCTAATACGCTCTCGCCTTTTTCGGCTTCTACTACTGCGCCTTCTGGGCAAAGATCTGCGTTGGGTAAAAATATAATTTGTGGCATTTGACTAAACCTCGTCTACTGAATGGCCAGATAATGCTGTTCTTATAGATGAATCCATCCTACGTTCAGCAAATGTGGCGGTGCTATTATTTAATATCGCTATTGCCGCTTCAACTTCATCGGCATTACCTGTTTGGCTTATTTTTTTCAGTGCAGAAATAGCGCTATCTATTTTGCTGATTTCTGCTGCATTTAATAAAGCGCTATCCGCAAGAAGCGCCGCTTGAATCGACTCAATCACTTGTGACGCTTCAACTTGCTGCTCTTTCAACATCCTTACTTGCATGTCTTGCTCAGCATTTACCATGGAGTCTTTTAGCATGTTAGTGATTTCATCTGCTTCTAAACCAAAACTTGGTTTAACCGTGATACTCGACTCAACACCGGTTGATTTTTCCATCGCTGATACTTCTAACAGGCCGTCTGCATCTACTTTAAAGGTGACACGAATATGTGCAGCACCAGCGGTCATTGCCGGAATGCCACGAAGTTCAAAACGTGCTAATGAACGACAATCATCAACTAACTCACGCTCGCCTTGTAATACATGTAAAGCCATCGCCGTTTGACCATCTTTAAAGGTGGTAAATTCTTGCGCTTTAGCCACTGGAATGGTGGTGTTGCGCGAAATAACCTTCTCAACTAGCCCACCCATGGTTTCCAAACCTAATGATAAAGGAATAACATCAAGTAGCAAGATATCGCTATCTGGCTTATTACCCGCCAAAATGTCAGCTTGAATGGCTGCACCTAAAGCAACGACTTTATCAGGGTCAATTGAGGTTAAAGGTTGTCGTTTGAAAAAATCTTCAACCTCTTGACGCACTAAGGGTACACGGGTAGAACCACCGACCATGACCACTTCAATAATATCACTGATCTCTAGCTCTGCGTCTTTAACAGCTCGACGACATGCTCGCAGTGTTTTCTTTACTAATGGCGCGATCAACTGCTCAAACTCAACGCGGGTAAAACTGCTGGTCCAAGTTTCATCATTGGCAAGTGTTAGTGATATTTCAACACTGTCACTGTTTGACAATTGCTCTTTAGCAAAACAAGCTTGCTGGGTTAATTGTCGTTCCATTGAAGCAGACAAAGGGCGAACTAAGCCAGCTTTATTGATCAGATGTTCAACCAGCATGCCATCAAAGTCATCACCACCAAGCGCGGAATCACCACCGGTAGCTAACACTTCAAATACACCTTTATTAAGGCGTAATATGGAAATATCAAAGGTGCCGCCGCCTAAATCATAAACTGCAACAACTCCTTCTTGTTTTCCTTGATGTTCAGTGTCTAAACCATAAGCAACTGCGGCCGCTGTCGGTTCGTTAAGTAAACGTAAGACATTGACACCGGCTAGTTTTGCCGCATCTTTCGTGCTATGGCGTTGTGCATCATCAAAATAAGCCGGCACGGTAATAACCACACCGGTTAGTTCGCCGCCTAGCGATAATTCAGCTCGTTTCACTAAAGTTTTAAGTATTTCGGCCGACACTTGTACCGGATTCACTTCGCCGGTGCGAGTTGCTATTGAGGGATGGTTTTCATCACCAGAAAAAGCATACGGCAGTGAGGCATATTTTGTCGTTATATCAGCTTTAGAGCGACCAATTAGGCGCTTTGCTGACACGATAGTATTTTCAGGGTCACTCACGGCTAACGCTTTTGCGTCATGGCCGACAAGTATACCCTTGCTTTGATAACTGACCACTGACGGTAAAATATCAGCCCCATTATCATCAACAATAGTTTCCGCTAGGCCACTTTTTACGCTAGCAATTAAAGAGTTTGTCGTACCAAGATCAATACCCGCCGCAAGGCGGTGGGCGTGAGGAACTGTACTTTGCCCTGGTTCAGCGATTTGTAATAATGCCATTGTAAAAGCTCGTTAGGTGATAGTTTTACGAATTTTGTATTAACCACTACATTGTTTTTTCATAGAAAAATCAATGTAGTTGTTAACGTCTTAATTTTTTATGCTCAGCCGTCTAGCAATAACTCTTCGAGCTTATCTAGCTCAATATTAAGCTTTTGATAAAACTTAAGTTTTCTTAAGTTATCGCAAGCTAAGCTATTAGAGTCTGGCGTGTTTTCTGCCAATTGACTTTGCAGCTGATTAAAGAGTTGCTGGAATTCTGCTTCAAACACTTGTGAGGCGTCAAACACAGCTGCATCAACATCATCAGCATGCTTAACTTCGTCTAGCATTTCTCGCAGTTCCATTTGATGCATTAAAAAACTTACATCACCAAAAGAAGCTTGCTCGTTAGGCATGCTAATACCGCGCAATTCTAAGAGATATTGCGCGCGTTTTAGTGGTTTTTTTAGCGTTTGGTAGGCATCGTTAATCAAGGTTGATTTTTTAACGGCTAGCATTTGCTCTTGGTTTGAACCATGAGCAAAACGATCAGGATGTACTTTTTTTTGTAATGTTTGATAAAGTGTTGAAAGCTTATCCAAGTCAATAGTAAACTGAATTTCTAAACCAAATAACTGAAAATAATTCACAACAACTCCAGTGAAATTAATCGCTCATTAAACATTAAAACTTTCACCACAACCACATTCGCCTTTGGCATTTGGGTTGGTGAATTTAAAGCCTTCGTTCAAACCTTCTTTAATAAAATCAAGTTCGATACCATCAAGATAAACCAGGCTTTTACCGTCAATAATGATATTAACATCATTAATGGAAAACATTGAGTCGTCGTCATTTAGATCATCTACAAATTCAAGTACATAAGCTAAACCAGAGCAACCCGTTGTTTTAATACCTAATCGTAGACCGAGGCCCTTGCCTCGGTTTTCGATAAACGATTTGATCCTGTCAGATGCAGCAGGTGTCATCGTTACACTCATATTGTGTCTCCAGCTTAACCTTTATGCTTACTGCGGTAATCTTCGATTGCCGCTTTAATTGCGTCTTCCGCTAAGATTGAACAATGAATTTTCACTGGCGGTAATGCAAGTTCTTCAGCAATCGCCGTGTTTTTGATTAGACCGGCTTCATCAATTGACTTACCTTTAACCCACTCTGTTACCAATGAGCTTGAGGCAATCGCAGAGCCACAGCCGTAAGTTTTAAATTTCGCATCTTCAATAATGCCGTCCGCTGAAATTTTAAGTTGTAACTTCATTACGTCACCACATGCAGGTGCGCCAACCATACCCGTAGCAACTAGTGGATCATTCTTATCAAAAGAACCAACGTTGCGTGGATTTTCATAATGATCAATTACTTTTTCGCTATAAGCCATAATATTTCTCCTGGTGCTCTAGTGAGCAGCCCACTCTATTGAATCTAAATCGATACCGTCTTTGAACATTTCCCAAAGCGGTGACATGTCACGTAAATGGCCAATTGCCTTTTTAATCAGGTCAATGGCATAATCTATTTCTTCTTCTGTAGTAAAACGACCAAAGCTAAAACGAATTGAGCTGTGCGCCATTTCATCATTTAGCCCTAAAGCTCGAAGTACGTACGATGGTTCTAAACTTGCAGAAGTACAGGCTGAACCTGAAGATACTGCTAAATCTTTTAACGCCATGATAAGCGATTCACCTTCAACAAAGTTGAAACTGATATTTAAGTTACCTGGATAACGTTGGTCAAAATCGCCGTTAACAAAAACTTGTTCCATGTCGTTTAAACCAGCCCATAAACGATCACGCATTTTAGTTACGTGTATTGCGTCTTGTGCTAGTTCTTCTTTTCCAAGTCTAAATGCTTCACCCATACCCACAATTTGGTGAGTGGCTAGTGTACCTGAGCGCATACCACGTTCATGGCCGCCACCGTGCATTTGTGATTCAAGACGCACACGAGGTTTACGACTAACATAAAGTGCACCTATGCCTTTTGGACCATAAATTTTATGGGCAGAAAATGACATTAAATCCACTTTTAAAACTTGTAAATCAATTTCAATTTTACCGGCACTTTGCGCCGCATCAACATGAAAAATAATTTTACGTTCGCGACACATTTCGCCAATAGCAGCAATATCTTGAATGACACCAATTTCGTTATTAAGGTGCATGATACTAACAAGAACAGTGTCTTCACGCATGGCATCTTTTAATTTGTCTAAATCAATTAAACCATTGCTTTCAGGATCAAGGTAAGTGACTTCGAAACCTTGACGTTCTAATTCACGACAAGTATCTAGTACGGCTTTATGTTCTGTTTTACAGGTAATAATATGCTTACCTTTTTTACTGTAAAACTTAGCGGCACCTTTAATACCTAAGTTATTAGACTCTGTTGCACCTGAGGTAATAACAATTTCGCGTGGGTCGGCGTTAATCAAATCAGCAATTTGATTACGAGCGATATCAACCGCTTCTTCAGCTTGCCAGCCGAATTTGTGTGAACGTGATGCTGGGTTTCCAAAAAAACCATCAGTAGTCATATATTGCATCATTTTTTCAGCAACACGTTTGTCTACCGGTGTTGTCGATGAATAATCAAAATAAATGGGAAGCTTCATTAATTAATAATCTCCAGTTGAACCAGCTATTAATGCCAGTCATTCATAATATTGCGGGTAGTAATTAAGGTCTCTAACGAAGGGGATTTGCGAGCTTTCGCTGTCGCTTTATCTTGTCGTTGTGACACTATTTTTACATTTCGTTGCTCGACGAGCTCGGCAAGTGAAATGCCTTTTAAAAAATCTTCAATTCTATCGCTTAAATCGGTCCATAAATAATGCGTTAAGCATTGCTGACCGTCTTGACAATTACCTGTACCACCACATTTAGTTGCATTGATACTTTCGTCAACAGCGTTGATAACATCAGCAATGGTAATTTGCGCTGAACATTGTCCTAACCGGTAACCGCCACCTGGCCCACGAACACTATTGACTAGTCCGTATTTTCTCAGCCGTGAAAAAAGTTGCTCTAGATATGATAGTGAGATGCCTTGGCGCTCAGAAATATCAGCCAGTGGAACAGGTCCTGTTACCGCATGAATAGCTACATCAAGCATTGCTGTTACTGCATATCGGCCTTTAGACGTCAATTTCATTTATTACCCCTATCAATTCGTTGGCAATTTTACATATCCCTACGAATTTACATGTCCCTACAATATAGTCAACTAAATACCCGACTGATTTACTCAAGTATTATACTCGCCTTTAATAGTTAGTCAATACGAAGGAAGAAACATTAAAGTTTACATCACTCTAATGTTTAATAACCTCTAAATGAAGTAAAGCTGGGGTAGAAATTTAGTATCAATAGCTAGGCTAAATGTTCGCTTGCAGCAAGCATAATCTCTAGCTGCAAATAAACAATGACTAAATTGCTGGGTCAAAAGATTCTGTTACGCTTTCTCGACGTTTTGCTGCCGCTTTCTCATCTTCGTCAAATTCACCGACCCTTAATTCAGGCAGCGCTTCTTGACAAACATGACCACCAAGCTGATTAACCTCTCGACATAAATCAGAAACTTTATTTTCCATTAAATGCATATGGTCAAGTAAACGACCTATCGCTTTAGCGACGGGATCTGGATTGTCAGTAGCCACCGCATAAGCATCAAAGCCATATTTTTTTGCTACTTTCTCACGTTTTTCAGCGGCACTATCATCCTTTTTAGCGTTAACAATGCGAGCGGGAATACCAACAGCTGTGCCGTTTTCAGGCACATCTTTTACCACCACGGAGTTAGAACCTACCTTGCCGTTCTTTCCAATGGTAATTGGACCTAAAATTTTAGCACCGGCACCAATAACAACATTATTCATTAAGGTTGGATGGCGCTTGCCTTCTTTCCAACTTGTGCCGCCTAACGTAACCCCTTGGTATAAAGTGACATCGTCACCTATTTCAGCGGTACCACCGATGACCACACCCATACCATGGTCAATAAAAAATCGCCGACCAATAGTCGCACCCGGGTGGATCTCAATACCCGTTAACCAACGAGAAAATGTTGATAGTGTTCGCGCTAACCATTTCCAATTACATTTCCACAAACGATGACTTAAACGATGAAACCACACGGCGTGGAGGCCAGGATAATTGGTTAAAATTTCAAAAACATTACGTGCGGCAGGATCTCGGTCAAATACACTATTGATGTCTTCTTTCATGCGGTTAAACATACCACGTTCCTTAATTCTCTATGCTGTAATCAGAATTAGTCACTGAGTTAAGTGACTAACTAACGCTATAATTAATCTTTGTTTTTTTCAATATTAGAGGCTTTTGCAGTGCGTTCAACTGAGGCTAAAATACCACGCATCATTTTCAATTCTTTTACATCGGGTCGTGCACGGTTAAACAAACGGCGCAGCTTAGTCATCACTAAACCTGGGTGACTTGGCATAATAAAGCCCGTTGCTTTTAGTGAATTTTCAAAATGTTGATAAAAGCGCTCTGTTTCCTCAGCAAGCGGATATTCTTCATTTTCATTCAGAGTAAAGGCTTGTTGTTGATGGATTAGGAAGCTTGTACGCACTTCATAACTTAAGGTTTGTACTGCCATAGCCAAATTCAATGAGCTGTATTCTGGATTTGCTGGAATTTGCACATGAAAGTTACATAACTGAAGTTCTTCATTCGTTAAGCCACTACTCTCACGGCCAAAGACTAATGCCACAGGATATTCTTCTGCTTCTGTGATCAGTTTTTCGCCACAACCTCTAGGCTCTAGCATGGGCCAAGGTAACGTGCGCGACCGAGCACTTGTCCCAACGACTAAACCACAATCTTTAATGGCTTCTTCGAGTGTTGCCACGACTTTGGCATTTTTTAAGACATCGGTTGCACCAGCAGCTAAAGCTTGTGCTTGACCATTGGGCATTTCAATAGGATCAACTAAAATGAGATCAGTTAAACCCATGGTTTTCATGGCGCGAGCGGCTGAGCCGATATTACGACAATCTGAGGTATTAACAAGAACGATACGAACCTTACTTAATAAAGAATCTGACATTATCTACACTTACTTAATTCGAGGGCAATAATTAGTTAACATGACTGTAATTAGCTAACAACACTACCTATCTAGACGGCTAAAATTGCCGATAATGTTAACACAGAACATTATCCTTGTACTGAGAAAAAATCACGGCTTTTATATTAGTTTTATAGTGTTTATCAATATGGCCTAGCTCTTTTGCTTATAAGACGAAGAAAATAGGGTAAGTTTTACCTTATTCGTTATGACTTTATCTGACCTAACGGATATCAGTTCATTAATGATAAATAAGAGTGTCGCAAAGTAATAATTATTTTGCTATAATTCGCGCGCTTAATTTTAGGGGTTCATCATCGTATGGCGCTTAAGGTTAACCTCGTTCTTTTACATAGCTGTTTATGACATTTTACAACATATAGGGTAGTCGATAATGCATCCGATGCTAAATATTGCCGTGCGCTCTGCGCGTGCTGCGGGCAAAGTAGTTTTGCGCGCTTTTGAACAAGTAGATAAGATTGAAATTGAATCTAAGGGTACGAACGATATCGTTACTAATGTTGATATAAGTGCTGAACTAGCTATTGTTGAAACAATTCAAAAATCTTACCCTAATCACACTATTATTGGTGAAGAGTGTGGATTAATTGAAGGTAAAGACAACGACTATCAGTGGATTATTGACCCGCTTGACGGAACGCCTAACTTTGTTAAAGGTATTCCACACTTTGCCGTGTCAATTGCTTTAAAAGTTAAAGGCAAATTAGACCAGTCAGTTATTTACGATCCCATTCGTGGTGAGTTATTTACCGCAAGTCGTGGTAAAGGTGCTCAACTAAACGGTTTCCGTATTCGCGTAAAACAATCTAAAGAACTTAAAGGTTCTATTTTAGCGACCGGCTTCCCGTTTAAACATAAGCAACACACTGATGCTTATTTACAAATGTTTAAAACACTCTTTGGTAAAACATCTGATATGCGTCATGCTGGCTGTGTCGCTCTAGATTTAGCTTACGTGGCTGCTGGCCGTGTTGACGGTTACTTTGAAATTGGTTTAAAACCTTGGAATAGCGCCGCAGGTGAATTAATGGTCATTGAAGCGGGTGGTTTAGTCACTGACTTTGTTGGTGGCCATAATCACGGTAACTCAGGCAATATTGTCGCAAGTAGCCCGCGCTTAGCAAAAGAAATTTTAAAAGATATTCGACCTCATTTAGGTGATGCGCTAAGTAAGTAAATACTTGCATTAGACATGACGATCAA
Source organism: Colwellia sp. MB02u-9 (assembly GCF_014077085.1). Classification (NCBI taxonomy): domain Bacteria; kingdom Pseudomonadati; phylum Pseudomonadota; class Gammaproteobacteria; order Alteromonadales; family Colwelliaceae; genus Colwellia; species Colwellia sp. MB02u-9. The sequence continues at coordinate 74,347 of NZ_JACGVF010000069.1, read as the reverse complement.
AAGCGCCTTCTGGCGCTTTTTTTTTTACCTGAAATAACATAACCTAGCTCTGACTCTGGCTCTACAATTTAGGTTATATGATTTACTAGCATTGACACCATAGCTAGGTGATTAGTCTATTGCTGTCCTGAAAATAATGACTCTGTCGTATTAACCTACACTTTCATCAATGAATGAAGCTTATTAGCGTATATACGGGAGCAATTATCAAGAGAGGCTAATATCGTATGACATCAATGGCTAAGAACAGCTATATAGCCATGATATTGCCAACACGGATGCAGTACTTAGGTTATTAGCCTGTCCCTACATAAACGCAGCGACTAGAGTTGGATAGGGAACTTATATCCCTAGCCAGACAAACTTTGGTTCTTGGGTTATGTCAGAACATAAAAAAGCCAGCAAATGCTGGCTTTTTAGATAAATTATAGCGCTATAAATTAGCTTAAAGCACGCCACGTTCTATCTGGTTAAGTTCGATTGACTTAAATAAAGCGGTGAAGTTACCTTCGCCAAAACCTTGGTCATCAACACGTTGGATCATTTCAATAAAAATAGGTCCAAAAATATTCTTAGTGAATATCTGTAACAAGTATGAATTTTCGTTTTGGCTATCGACTAATACCTGGTGATCACGAATGCGCTGGTGATCTTCTTTTACCCAAGGAATACGATCAAACACATCATCATAATATTCAGGTACGATATTTAAGGTATCAATGATGTTTTTATCTAATTGATCTAAAGAGCCCAATAAATCATCTGAAATAAAAGCTAAGTGTTGTACACCTGGACCATTATACTCATTTAAATATTCGTCTATTTGGTTATTGCTGGTACCTTTCCCTTCATTAATAGGAATACAGAAAGTGCCACAAGGCGATTGTAAAGCGTATGAAACCAACGCCGATTTTGCCCCTTTAATATCAAAGTAGCGAATATCAGTAAAACCAAAGATGTTTTTATAAAAATTAGCCCAATGCTCCATTGTGCCTTGGTAAACGTTATTAGTTAAATGATCAACGGCTTTAAAGCCTTTATCTTTTACTAATACAGGTTCAGCAATATCTTCGAAATCATCTTCATATATTGAGCCTTTAGCGCCAAATTTCTCAATGAAGTAAATTAAGCTATCACCAATACCAAAAATAGCGGGGTAAGGTAATTTATTATCAACGTCTTGCGCTGACTTTGCACCACGAACAACCGCTTGTTCAAAGGCAAAATCGGCATTTTCTACTCGCCAACCCATTGAACAAATTGCTGGGCCGTGGCTTTTAGCAAACTCTTTAGAAAAACCCGCTTGTTCATGATTTAATAAAAAATGAATATCGTTCTGATTAAAATAATCGATATCGCGGCCTGTGAATTTTTTTGTTTTTGAAAAGCCAAAACCATAAAACGCATTTTCCATAAAGTCAGAATCTGGCGATGCATATTCAATAAATTCGATACCACGTAAATTAAGTGGGTTTGTTAATTCTGTCTTTGTTAATTCTGTCATAGTTGTTTCTCTCATTGTAGCAATGAGGCGATTATCACCGTGAATTCATCGCAGAGGAAGTGAATGAAAAAACTGACATTTTTTGAGGCGTAAATCTATTTTTACGTGCAAGACAGATGAATTGTGAGTGATGAGGATCTAAGCTATAGCTAGCAACACCCACAGATGTAACTATATATTTACAGCCAGTTTAAGGCTCGACAATTCGTTCAGTTAACCGTCAAAAAATCTTCAATAAATTAAGAGACTCGTTATACCAATTTCACTAATTTTCTGATCATTTTACCTGTCTATAAAGTAGACCCGATAATTAATGAAACTGCTATTAAAAGAACCTGTGCTTGAACTGAATGCTACAGGCAAAAAAAAACGCCAATTCTAGTGAAGAATTAGCGCTTTAAGCATGCTATTTATACTAATGAACTAGCTGCTAGTGTGTTGCTCTTTACGTGGACGCTCAGACGATGCTGCTGGTGTCTGAGTATCAGAAACCGTAATCTCTAATGCTTGACGACGAACACGAACACGCTTTAATTGCGTAAATGACTTGTCAGGCATACCTTTAGGTAATTGCACAAAACTATGTTTGTCGTGTAAGTTAATCGCGCCAATGTAGCTGCTGTCTAATGAAATTTCATTAGCAATAGCGCCAACGATATCACCAGGACGTGCACCATGCTCTTTACCTACTTCTAGGCGGTAAGTCTGCCAATCTACATCTGAACGTGCAACTTTCGCTTTACGAGGAGCGCGCTCTGGACGGTTCTCATTACGACTATCACCACGGGCTTCACTGCGACCGCCACGGGCTTCATTACGACCGCCACGGCTGTCATTACGAGCACCACGACTTTCACCACCTTTGCTGTCACGATCATTTCTTTCACGTGCATCACGACGAGGCTTTGGATCTTCTTTCGGCTGTAGAGGCTGCTTTAACTGTTTGTGATAAAGTAACGCTGCAGCTAAATCTGTCATTGAAAGTTCTGACTCACTCGCCATAGTTTCAATAATTTCGCGCATTGCCGTTAACTCTTTATCAGCAACAATACTCGCTAACTCAGTACAAGTGCGCTCAATACGTGCCTTACCAATTTCTTGAATATTTGGTAAGTCGTACATAGCAATCGTACCAGAAGTTAAACGTTCATAATGACGTAAAGAATACATTTCGCGTGGACGAACAAATGAAATTGCTGTACCACTACGTCCTGCACGGCCAGTACGGCCAATACGGTGAACATAAGCTTCGTTGTCACCTGGTAAATCATAGTTAATAACTAATGAAAGACGAGGAATATCAAGACCACGAGCAACAACATCAGTTGCTACAAGAATTGATGACGCACCTGATTTAAGTTGGTCAACAGTACGTTCACGCTGTGCTTGGTTCATGTCACCGTTTAAGGCAACAGAAGCATAACCTGCACGTTCTAATTTTTCAGCAACGTCAATGGTATCATTACGAGTACGTACGAAAATTAGCATCGCATCGTATTCAACAGTTTCAGCAATACGCTCCAAAGCTGTCATTTTGTTAATGCCGCTAACTTTCCATGCATATTGAGTAATATTGGCTTTTTCTTTTTTCACTGCCGCAATTTTAATATGCTCAGGATTTTTCAAAAAGCGATTCGCTACTTTGCGAATTTGCGCTGGCATAGTTGCAGAAAACAATGCCATTTGTGTTTCTTTTGGTAAGTGCTCAAGGATCCACTCAATGTCTTCTAAAAAGCCCATGTTTAACATTTCATCAGCTTCATCAAGCACACAAAATGATAAGTTATCTAGTTTAAGGCTCTTACGACGTAAGTGATCCATCAAACGACCAGGAGTACCAACAACAACTTGTGCACCACGTTCTAGTTGTTGAAATTGTGGCTGGTACGATTGACCACCATATAAAGTAGCAACACGTAAACCTTTCATGTGTTGTGCAAATGTTTCAATTGCTTCTGCTACTTGAATCGCTAACTCACGCGTTGGCGCTAAAACCATTAATTGTGGTTTACGAATAGTTACGTCAATTTTTGCTAGTGCAGGCAAACCAAATGCAGCCGTTTTACCGGTACCTGTTTGCGCTTCACCAAGGACGTCTTTACCAGCAAGTAAAGGGGGAATTGTTTGCGCTTGAATTGCAGTAGATGATTCAAAACCTAGTGCTTTTACAGCAGATACTAAGTTTTCAGGCAAACCAAGGGCGTCAAAGCCTACAGAGGCGTTGTTAAGATCAGTCATATAATTTTTGTCTTCTCATGGTAGAAACTGGCTATGCGCCAAAATTCCTACGTACATATACGAGGAAACCACCAGGAAGACTTAAGGCACATTCTTACGTTAACGTTGAAAGGTTAACTGGGCAAGTCTATGGGCGGATATACCCCACTCATTTTAAGTTTCTATAATTCGCTAAGTTTCACTTGGAAACTTTTTTGATTGACGATTACAGAGGCGCGCATTATACGGATGTTGTTAATTTATACAAGCTATAATGTGTATTAAACGCTATTAAACAGTAAAAAAAGCATAAAAACCTAAAAATGGCACTTTACGCTGTGCTGAACATTCTACAATAATTTAAACGAATCTTACTTAACTCTCGATTTCAAAGCCGGATTTTACCTTTTTAATCCGTAAACCACCTGAGCCACTTGCCAGGATTTTTAACCCGCTAGCTTGCTCTATCTCGAGATCACCAAAGCCATCGTCAATAGTGATCTCGCCATCTACTTTTTTAACCCTTAAGTCACCTGAGCCATGTTCAAAAGTGCCCTGCCTGACAGACCTTTTAAAAAAAGGTCGCCTGAACTAATATTGCCTGAACTATGGTCAATATCAAAATTACCATCGAGGGCATTAATCTCTATTGCTTGTGAGCCGTCAATAATAGATACACAAATTCGATATATTTGCTAAAAATGACCATCAATTAGCGAGCTTGCTCACAATAGCTAGGAAGCGATAAGTTGATTAATCACTTCAGGTAAGATGCCAAAGACCAAGCCAAAGGCAATAAAGCTGTACACTAATACTTGCTCAATAATATGCCCTCTAAGCGCTTTAACGTTACCGTTAATTTTTTGCGTATCGGATAGCGCATCAGATGGCGCATCGGCAAAAATTTTAAATATCATCGGCAAATAGTAAGCTAAACTGATACCACTAGCGACAATAAGCGTGGCAATTAACCACCAAGCATGAGCAATAGTTGCCTGACTTAAGATATAGAATTTACCAATAAAACCCATGGTTAAAGGAATGCCCGCTAAACTCAGCAAGCCAAGTAACATCAACAAACCATAACTCGGTACGCGCCAAAATAAACCTTGTAAGTCTGCTAATAAAATATCTTCTTTAAAAGCCGCGCGGGTATTTTGCTGCTGAATTAAGGCAATAACGATAAAAATTGATAGGTTAGCCAGGGTATAGGCCGCTAAATAAAATAACGCACTTTGCCAAGTAAACGCCAAACTTTGCGCTGAACTCACAATGATAACAATCAGTAAGTAGCCCATATGGGCAATCGATGAATAAGCCAATAAGCGTTTTAAATGTTGCTGTTTAAGTGCCATCACATTACCTAGCAACATGGAAATCACCGCAAATGACATCAAAAATAATTGAAAGCTGTCGTGTAACCAATAGCGCTGAGCAATAATGCACTTAAGCAAAACAACGAACATAGCGACTTTTGATATGGTGGCCATCAACATAGTGATTGGTGTTGGTGCTCCTTGATAAACATCAGGTGTCCAGAAATGAAACGGCGCAATTGATAATTTAAAGGCGATGCCAGAAACGAATAACAACAGCCCTAGCTGAAAAAACATGCCTAAATCTTGCTGATGGTATATTGCAGAAGCTGTCGTGGCGTTAAAGCTCATATCCCCGGTAACGCTATAAATAAAGGCAATACCCAAGAGCATAAAACTCGATGCGGTGGCGCTTAATACCAGATATTTAAAAGCACTTTCAACACTGTAATGACTCTCTCGATGATAACCCACTAGCCCGACCAAACTTAGGCTTAGCAGCTCAAAGCCTAAAAATAAACTGGCAAAATGGTCGCTAGTAACCAAAACGCCCGCCCCAAGTACGAGTAGCAATAACAATAAATAATATTCATCATGCACTTCTATATGCGCTTTAAGAAAACTATGGCTCATACGTAAAGCCACCAAGGCTGAAATCAGTATCAAGCTAAAAGCAAAGCGACTGTAACCATCAGCTTTTAACAATTGCGTTACTTGGGTTGTTGGCATGGCTAGCAAGCTAACATTGGCTATCAAGGCGGTAAAAAGTATCAAAGAGGAGAATACCGCGATGGTGCGTTGTGATCTTTTCCAAGCCACCAGCAATAACGCTAAGGTGATGCCAAAAGCGATAATGAGTTGGGGCAAAATTGCGCCGGCCATGGTCATGGTAAGTAAAGGTGGTGAGTTACTTGTTATAGACATCATCACTTAGGCTCCAAATGAGAATTTAAGCAATAGCCTTGGATATAAACCAATGGCTAAGAGCATCAATAATAATGAGCCACAAATAATCAGCTCCCTAGGCTGTAAATCAATAATGTCTTGTCTTGGCGTACCTTGAAAACTTGATTGAAACAGCACCATGCCATAAATAGCTGAGCCAATAAGCCCAAGAGCAGCAATAATGGCAAATTCAGGCAAGACTTGAAACACACCCACTAGACTGAAAAATTCACCGATAAAATTAGCTAAACCCGGTAAACCAAAAGCAGCACCCGCAAAGGCCAAAGCAAATCCCCCCATACGAGGTGCACTTTGCCAAAAGCCGCCCATATCGGCCAAATCTCGACTATGAATACGTTGATAAATCATGCCTGCGAGCGCGAATAAAGCAGCGCTACTAAGGCCATGTGCTACCATAGTCACAATAGCCCCTTGATAAGCCACACTATTAAAAGCAAAAAGTGCCAACATGACAAAGCCCATATGGCTAATACTGCTATAAGCCACTAAACGTTTAAAATCTTGTTGGGCAAAGGCCATTTTTGCACCATACACAATACTTACCACCGCCAATGTCGCGGCAATAGGGGCAAATTGCGTACTGGCTTGTGGGAACAAAAAAATAACAAAACGTATTAAGCCATAAGCGCCCGTTTTTAATAATACGCCGGCAAGTAATACGCTGCCCGCGGTTGGCGCTTGGGTATGCGCGTCAGGTAGCCAACTGTGCAACGGCACAGAAGGTAACTTAACCGCAAAAGCAATAAAAAAACCTAACATTAAATATTGACTCATGGACAGCGGTATATCCAACATCAACCAATCTAGGTAATAAAAACTTAACTGCCCCGTTTGTAATAAATGAAAATAGCCGGTGGCAATAATAGCCACTAGCATCAGCAAACTACTGACTTGGGTAAAAATGAAAAATTTCAACGCAGCAAAGTGTCTTTTTTCATGGCCCCAAATAGCAATAATAGCGGTCATCGGCAGTAACATGACTTCCCAAAAAAAGAAGAAAAGAAACATATCAACCGCAACAAAAACCCCAATAATGCCAGCAATAGTTAACAGTAAATTAAAATAGTAAAAACCAACATGGTGCTTAATTTCATGCCAAGAAACTAACACACAAATAATCGCTAACAGCCAGGTCAGCGCTATTAATACAATACTCAACTGATCAAGCGCTATACTATATTGAATATTAAAGGTTTGAATCCAATTTACTCGGCTCAATACCTGTAACTGCGCAAAGTCATTATTGTGGTTAATAGCGTAGTCGATAACAAAGACCGCAAAAACTGTGGCTAATAAAGCTAAGCTAATTAGCGCTAGCCATTTAGCACTACCTTGCCAGTATGTTTCAGCTCGCCAGGCCAATGCACCCGCAATAACTAATGCCAGCATAATTAAAGTTACTGTCATAAAAAACTCACTCCTAACAGCAAGATTATCGCTAGTCCAAAAGCAGCTAAATACCAGCGTAAACTACCATTTTGCACTAGAATCAAACTATCGTGCCATAATCCAACATACCAAGCATTGAGCATAATAATTTGGTCAAAAATATCGCGTTTATTTACTTGGGCAAGCCACTGATAAGGCTTAACTAACAGCCCATTATAAAACGCATCAAAACCTAAACCTTGACGACAGAACAGCACAAATTTACCTTCACTCGCCTCAATATGTTGCTCAGTACCTTTAAGCGGCGAACGACGATAATTTTTGAAATAAAACCAAGAAAACAACATACCGATAAATGGCGTTATTATGGCAAGGCTATGTAACCAAGTAGGCTCAATCAACTGTACTAAAGGTCTTTGAATAGCCGCTGAAAACACCAACGTAAGATCAAGCGGAATAAGTCCACCAAATAAAGATAACAAGGCCAAAATAATCAATGCACTACGCAGTAATACATTCTTTTCAGCCTGGGGTTTTTCAGTGCAGCGTTCCGTACCCAGAAAAGCCAGAAAAAATAACCGACAACTATAAATACTGGTTAATAACGCCCCTAGAATAGCGCACCACCATAACATCGGCCCTGCCGTATTGGACGACCAAAGCTGGGCAATAATCGCTTCTTTAGAGAAAAAACCAGAAGTACCAGGTAGCGCCATCAAACAAATTAAACCCACCACAAATAAACTCGTTTCAAAGGGTAGCTGCTTCCATAAACCGCCCATTTTAAAAAGATTTTGTTGATGATGTAGCGCATAAATAACCGCACCTGCCGTTAAGAACAACAGCGCTTTAAAAAAAGCATGGGTCATTAAATGAAAAACGCCAGCAGACCACGCACCCGCTCCGAGCGCCAGCATCATATAACCAATTTGGCTCATGGTTGAATAGGCCAAAACTCGTTTAATATCAGTTTGCGCGAGTGCAGCAACGCCGGCGAGTAATAAGGTCAGTGCCCCCAACCAAGCGATATAATTCATGACTTCAGGTGCTAATAAAAAAATGCCATGCATACGGGCAATTAAATACACCCCTGCCGTGACCATAGTCGCGGCATGTATTAGGGCGCTCACCGGCGTTGGCCCTGCCATAGCATCAGGTAACCAAGTTTGCAGTGGCAATTGCGCTGATTTACCCACAGCGCCGCCAAGTAATAATAAGGCAATCCAATAAATATTGTTGGCTTGCTCTGCACTAGAAACAGAATTAGGGCCAGTAACCATATTGGCTTGTTGAGCCAGTGTTGTTACCGCGGCTATATTTAATTCGCCAAAGGTATTAAACATTAACAGCAAGCCTATCGCCATCGAGGTATCACCAATACGGGTAACAATAAAAGCTTTACGCGCAGCTAAAACATTGTTTTTTTCTTGATACCAAAAGCCAATCAATAAAAAGCTACATAAACCCACACCTTCCCAGCCCAAATAGAGCAGCACTAAATTATCCGCTAAGACCAATATCAACATAGCGACAATAAATAGGTTCATATACGCCATAAAACGTGAGAAATTCGCATCAGCTTTCATGTAAATAGCAGCAAATAAATGAATAAGAAAACCCACACCGCTAACAACACTGATCATAACAGCGGATAAGCCATCAAGGTAAAAGCGCACGTTAACTTCACCCGTCCCCAGTTGACTAGATAAATCAAACCAATGCCAGAGGTTGACGCTTAGCACTTGGTTTTGGCTAGTGGATAATTCAAACAATAATATCGCGCTAACTAATACCGTCAGTGCCATGCTACTGACACTCATGATAGCCGCAAGCTGCCATGACAGTCTTTTGCTAAAGGCAATTAACACTAAGAAGCTCACTAAGGGATAAAAAGGTAAACTCGCTAATAACACTGTTATTACCCCTTCATCTGATTTAACAAATCAATATCTAAAGAGTGGTATTTCTTCTGCATACGGATTAATAACGCCAAGCCTACGGCGACTTCAGCAGCGGCAAGCGTTAAAATTAAAATGAACATCACCTGTCCATCCGCTTGTTGCCAAACGCTGCCCGCACCAATAAAGGCAACGCCAACAGCATTTAGCATAATTTCTAAACTCATCAACATAAATAGTGTGTTTTTTCTTGCCACCACACCAACAAAGCCAATGGCAAACAATAGACTTGATAAAATAAGCACATGAAACAAGGGAATAGTGGTCATAATGGCCCGCCAGTAACATCAGGTTTTGCATAGTGATAACCGGCGAGTAAACCGGATAAGAGTAGAAAGGAAGCAATTTCAACGGCAAGTAAATAGGGGCCATACAACATAATTCCCACCGTTTTTGAACTAATAACCGTAGCTTGTAAGTTTTGTTGCATATCGGCATTATTAATAATAACGATAATTTCTACTAACAGCGCAAACGCCAACAACATCGCGCCCAGCATATTAGCTAAACCTTTATGCTTAGGTGCGTTTGTTGTTTCATCTTTACCTAAGCCAAACATCAGTACGGCAAAAACAAATAACACTAAGATTGCGCCTGCATAAACAATCACTTCTAATCCAGCAGCAAACGGCGCTCCCATTAAATAAAAGCAAACCGCAACAGCTAATAACGACACCACTAAATACAACAAGGCGTGCACGGTATTATGGCCAGTAACCACCTTTAAACTAGCAATAACAGCGACCAAACCAGCAAGGTAAAATAAGCTTTCAATTGAGGTTAAATTAGCTAACATTTTCTCTCTCCTTGCCACTATTTTTAGCTTTATATAACATAAAGAGTTCGCAATTCATGGCATTAATCCTTTAATATCAATGGGTGGCCTTTCCTGCTCTGCTTGTCCCTTGCCTTTACCTGCAATCGCAATACCTGATTGTTGATAAAAACTATAATCTGGATATTTACCTGGACCATTAATCAGTAGGTGCTGTTTTTCATAAACTAAGTTTTGCCTATCGTATTCTGCCAATTCCACATCTGGGGTTAACTGAATGGCATAAGTCGGACAAGCTTCTTCACAAAAACCACATAAAATACAACGTGAAAAGTTAATACGAAAAAAATCAGCACGTTTACGGCCATCGTCATCAACCACTTGTTGCAAGGCAATACAATCAACCGGACAAGCCACCGCACAAAGGTTACAGGCCACGCAGCGCTCTTCGCCATCAGGGTCTCGGGTCAGCACAATGCGACCTCGGTATCTGGGTGCTAAATAAGATTTTTCTTCTGGATACTGGACCGTATCGGCTTTGGTAAATGTGTGTTTAAGCACTAACCAAATGGTTCGAAGTTGACTAAACATTTTCGCCCCCGTTTGCCTTAAAAGTAACTGTATAAGTTTGCCGATAATTAATCATAGTTATAGCACTCCCGTTAAGCGCAATACTGCGGTGACCAAAAGGTTTAATAACGCTAAAGGCAACATAACAACCCAGCCAAACTTGAGTAGTTGGTCAAAACGTGGTCGTGGCAGCGATGTTCTAAGCAGAATAAAAAACATCACAAAAAACATAATTTTAATAATAAACCACAGCAATGGAGGCAACCATGAAGCAAGCGGCTCTGGCATTAACCAACCGCCAAAAAACAGTACCACTGACATGGCTGATATTAAGGTAACGCTTAAATACTCACCGAGAAAAAACAAGGCAAATTTCAGCCCAGAATATTCGGTATGAAAACCCGCGGTGAGTTCAGTTTCAGCTTCTGGCAAATCAAAAGGCAGTCGATGACTTTCAGCAATACCAGCCACTAAGAAAATAAAAAAGCCAACAAATTGTGATTGAATAAGCCAGCCATCGGTTTGTGCCAACACGATTTCACGCAAATTAAAGCTACCTGTAAGTAGCACCACGCCCATTACAGACAAGCCCATAAACACTTCATAGCTAACAGTTTGAGCCGCCGCTCTCATGCCGCCTAACAAAGCATACTTAGAGTTTGACGCCCAACCTGCCAACACCACGCTGTAAACAGCGAGAGAAGCCATAGCGAGAAAAAATAGTAAGCCAATGTTTAAATCAGAAACGCCAATGCTTGGAGAGAAAGGGACTACGGCGAAACTCATTAAGACGCACATAGCACCAATCACGGGTGCTAGCACAAAGACTAAACGATCACTAAAAGGCGGGATCCAATCTTCTTTACCCAGAATTTTCAATAAATCTGCCAATGATTGTAAAACACCAAATGGCCCAACGCGATTTGGACCACAACGGTCTTGCCATATACCTATCATTCGGCGCTCAACCCATACCAACATCGCGGCTATAGGGATAAGCAAGGCGATAATAGTGGTTATTTCAAATAGCTTCCAAAGCATGTCAGCCATCATTCAACCCTCCTGAAAACAGTCGAATAGGAATGGTTTGATCCTTTATTTTCAAGCTCTCAAGTATGTTTTCTTTACTTTTTTTCGCCGCTATTAACGCATCATTAAATTGAGCAAGATAATCAGTAACTTCTTGCTCACACGCTAAGGATATTGTCATTTCTAGTTGATGATGCAGCGACTGACAGAGGGCGAAGTTGCCAAAAACTAAAGTGTCAGGCAAATCATTAACAATAAAAATTTGACTGATGACTGTTTGATTAACCAATAGCATTTTTTCGTTTGTCGCTAAAAAAATAATTTTACCCCACTGGCCTTTTGTAACCTCGGCTTGCTGAGCTGTCTTAGCATTAATATAGATTCGATTACTTTGTCGCAGCATTTGAAATTCAGCGGTGAGCGATGCTTGCCACTCACTGAAATAAACATTTTTTTGTTGAACATAAATTAAGTGATTAGCCGTTTTATTTTTAGCGACCGTACTGTCAGCAGCCTCACTTTTAAAAGTACTATTTTTAATACTCTTAGTTAATCGCCAGCAAGGGTTGTTGGCTAATGCACTTGATAGTGGGATAAATACCGCAGCGCTTGCCTTCAATAAAGCACCATTAATTTCTGTTTGAAATTGGCCAATCGCTTGATTTGAATTCCACCCTGGCGCCCAAGTAAAGGGCATGTCGCTACTTTGTCCAGTTGCTTTACCTTCCATTGAAAAAGTAAAGTTATCATCAATTTTTTGGGTGGTTTTTGCTTCATGAACTGTGATATTAGCCATTTGAGCTGTTCGGCCACTGGCTCGGTGACTCATTCTCGCAATGGCTTTTTGCTGGCTCTTATCACGCTGTGTTTTATCTCCCTTTTTTGTTATTAACTTTGGCCATTGAGCATAAGTATCAAGAAAAAATTGATGCAACTGCGTCAGTGATTCATAGCGAGTTTTTTTAGCGACAACTTGAGTATAGTAATTTGACTCAAGGTCAGCTGCGTCTGAGGCTTTACTGGTCACTTTTATACCGACAATATCGGCTATATTATCTAACCAACGCCAGCTTTCTTGTATGGGTAAAACAGGAGGATGCACTTGAAAAAACTCTTGGGCTCGGCCTTGGTAATTAACATAATGACCATCTCCTTCGCTAACCGCCGCAACAGGTAAAACAATATCGGCGATACTTGAAAGTCGGTGCGCTGAATGATCTAGCACAATCAGGGTTTGCGCTGATTTTCGTAACTGCGTGATTTGAACCGCTGAGAGATTTGCCAGTTCTTGCTCGAGTAAAATCAGTCCTTGATAGCTTTTATCTGGGTCATTAAGCTGCGCTAAGACTTGCTCAATAGATAATGATTTTTCATCTAAAATCGATAATAACCCAACACTATTACTGCACGGCGGCACAATAATTAACCCTGGTGCTATCAGCTTATTTTGTGCTGTAAACGCCGACATTAAATTGGCAATATTACTCAGTACGTTGGCACAAACACCACTGGTACCTGAAATAAATAACGGCTTAGTGGCTTTACGCAAGGCTTTATAAACTGAAACAATAAAACCTTGTTCAGTGACGCTCAACTGATCTTGCTCAGCTAAGTGATTAACGGCTTTTGCTAAAGCTTGGTCATGGTTAATCGTTTGAGCATTGCCCAGTTGTAAAAGCTTTTCCAGTGTCGCTAAACATTTTGATATTTGCTCTACAGGTAAAAGTAATGCTTGCTGACAAACATCATCGAGTTTAGTACTGGTACTTTGCAGGGAAAATAACGGTGACAGTAACTTACCGCCAATGGTTCGCACCGCGCTGTCTTGCCATGATGCAATACCTATTTTTTCGGCTTTAGTCTTAGCAGCATTACGCAATGCTTGGCGCACCGACAAGGCCATTCTTGGCGCGGTTTGGCTAATATCTTCTGCAATAATAAAAATAAAGTCACTGTCTTCAATCTCAGCAAGGCTAGGTGCTTTGTTTGAGGTCAGTAATTGCGCATGTTGTGCCGCCACTTTCATTTCTTCATCGTTATAGCCTGGGCTAAATTGCTCAGCCCCGACAATATTTTTTAAATAAAAGTTCGCTTCTAATGAGGCACGAGCAGAGCCAATACCGAGAAATTGTTTTTTTCTAAAATGCGAGAAAGCTTTAGCAACATCTAATCTAGTTAAGGCTGCAGGTGACTGCTGCGCAATACCTTTAGCTTGTCTGATACGCTGTTCGCCATTAACAAAGCCGATACCATAGCGACCTCGGTCACAGATAAAATAGCCATTAATATCAACATTGTAGCGATTCATCACTCGACGCACCGAACCGTAGCGTTCGCCAATACTTAAGTTACAACCAACAGAGCAATGACTACAAACCGACGGGGCAGATTGCAAATCCCATTTTCGGGTATAGTGTGATGAAAAAACTTTATTGGTAAACACGCCAGTTGGGCAAACTTCCACTAAGTTACCGCTAAATTCACTTTCCAAAGCACCATCAGACTGGCGACCAAAATACACTTGGTTTTTTGAACCATAAACCCCAAAGTCCTTACCGCCCGCATAGTCATTGTAGAAACGTGTACAGCGATAACAGGTAATACAACGGTTCATTTCGTGACCTACCAAGTCACCTAAATATTGATTAGTGAATGTGCGTTTTGTGCCTTGATATGCTCGTACGCTGTGGCCGGTCATTACCGTCATATCTTGTAAATGGCACTCGCCCCCCTCAGCACAAACAGGACAATCATGAGGATGATTAGTCATCATCGCCGCAATAACTTGTTCGCGAAACTCACCAGCTGCTTTATTTTTAATACTAATACGCATACCGTCAGTAACTGGCGTAATACAAGCCATAACAATGCGGCCCTGTTGATCCGCTTGATCTTGAAACTGCGTAACAGCGCACTGACGACAAGCGCCAACCGAGCCCATAGCCGGATGCCAACAGAAATAAGGCAAGTTTAATTTTTGTGATAACACCCCAGCCAACAAATTGTCTTCAGTGCTGAGCTGATAAGGCATGTCATCAATGAAAATAGTGACTTTCTTTTCACTCATATTATTGCCCTACTTTTGGAGATTGAGGTGACTGAGGTGATTTAACTGACTGATGTTTTTTAATATTTGTTACTTGAGCTTGCGATACTTTAGTGCGTTTAGCGCTCATTGACGGATTATAATGACAACAGCCATGCTCAATATGCTGCAAAAAATCATCATGAAAATATTTTAAAGCGCTTCTTAACGGCTCTACTGCTCCCGGAGCCAAGGCGCAATGGGTTTTACCTATCCACATAAAATCGCAGAGTTTAGCTAAGGTGTCTAAATCTTGTATTTTACCTTGGCCTTGCTCAATACGTGTTAACACTTCAACAGCCCAGGGCGTGCCATCTCGACAAGGCGTGCACCAACCACAAGACTCTTGGGCAAAAAAGCGCATTAGATTTAATACCATAGCCACAGGACAGTTTTTATCATCTAAAACAATCAAGCCACCCGTGCCTAAACGACTACCAACGTTAGCGATAGAGTCAAAATCCATTGGTGTATCTAAATGCTCTGCCACTAGAAAGTCAGTTGATGCACCACCCGGTAGTAGACCTCTAAATTTCAAGCCATCTTGCATACCACCGGCATAGTCATATAACACCTCTCCCAAGGTTGGCCCCATAGGAAGTTCCCACAAGCCCGGATTGTTCACTCGCCCACAAGCACTGTAAATTTTACTACCGGCATCACTGTTAGGAGAAATAGCCTGAAACCATGCAATGCCATTTTTTAAAATGTGCGGTAGATTACATAAGGTCTCAACATTATTGACTATGGTAGGTTTGCCAAATAAACCACTGACTTGTGGAAACGGCGGCTTAGCTCGAGGGATTGCACGCTTACCTTCTAGCGCATTTATCAGCGCGGTTTCTTCACCACAAATATAGCGACCAGCACTACAATGGATGTATAAATCCATTGAATATGAGCTGCCTTGAATTTTTTCACCAAGCCAATTATTTTGGTACGCTTCATCAATCGCATCTTGTAAGCGCTTTGCCGCTAAGTAATATTCACCGCGCAGAAAAATATAAGCTTTGTTCGCACCTATGGTGTAAGCCGCGATAATCATAGCTTCAACCAACTGGTGCGGCACACCTTCAAGTAATAACCTATCTTTAAATGTCCCGGGCTCCATTTCATCGGCATTGGCGACTAAATATTTATTATCCGGCGCCTCTTCATCACCGTCAGTAAACATAGGCACAAAACTCCATTTCATACCCGTAGGGAAACCAGCACCTCCCCGCCCTTTTAAACCTGAGTTTTTAACGATCTCTAATACGTCGTTTGGCGAATGTTCTAGCGCTACTTTTGCTCCTTGATAACCACCCGCTTGGCAATATGCATCAAATGACAACGGCTGCTGTAGATTCACCCATTGGGTTAACGGCTTGATGTTATTATTAGATATCGACTCAGCCATTTACTTCTCTCTTAACCGCAAGTTTTTGTAGAATATCAACCGCGATTTCTGGACTTAAATACTGATAATGTTCGTTGCCAATCATCATCGCGGGCGCTTTATCACAACTGCCTAAACACGCATTAGAAAGTAGCGTGAATTTACCGTCTGCTGTGGTTTGGCCGTATTCGATATTTAAATGTTGCTTAATCGCAGCAAGTACAGAGTCTGCGCCAGTTAAATGACAAGCAATGCTGTCGCACAAGTGGATAACATTTTGACCAACAGGTTGTCGGTAAATTAAATTATAGAAAGTCGCCACACCCTCTAGTTGGGCAACGGGAATAGCTAGCAGGTCACTAATGGCAAATAAGCTTTCATCACTGATCCAACCACGGTGTGCTTGCACCACTTTAAGTGCCTCAATACCCGCAGCTTCACGCGTTTCCATAATACTGGCCTCATGCTCAATAGCAGCAATTTCAGTTGCCGTTAAATAATGCTGATAATCAATTATTGTGGTGTTGATTGTTTCCATCACTATCTCTTTATTAACGAGTATTTGTTGTCAAAAAAGCTGAAATTATTGGTATTACTCACTTAACTATATTTTCAATATTGAATTTACTGCTATTAAACAAGCATAAAAATTTATCGGTCAACATCTGCCATCACGTAATCAACACTGCCCAGTGTCGCAATAAGATCAGCCACCATTTGTCCTTTGCTAATTAATGGCAACATTTGTAGGTGAGGGAAACTAGGCGTGCGAATACGGGTGCGATAACTCATGGTGCTACCATCACTAATAAGGTGATAGGCCATAATGCCTTTCGTTGCTTCAACGCTTATAGACACTTCACCTGCGGGGATCACAGGCCCCCATGAAACATTGAGAAAATGCGGTATTAAGGTATCAATATCACGCATGGTGCGATCTTTTAATGGTGGCGTAGTTTGCGGATGTTCAGCTTTATAGGGCCCTTCAGGCATATTGTTAAGGCACTGTTTAATAATGCGAATACTCTGGCGCATTTCCTCTATACGCACCCGACAACGATCATAGCAATCCCCCTTGTGGCCCAACGGTACTTCAAAATCAAATTGATCATAACCACCGTAAGGCCGCTGCTTGCGTAGATCCCATGAAAAACCGGTTGCCCTTAATCCTGGACCCGTTACGCCCCAGTCAATAGCTTCTTGCGTGGAATAAGCACCAATGCCGATAGTACGTTGCTTTAAAATTGAATTTTGCATGACCATTTTTTCATATTCATCAAGGCGCTTAGGCAGGTAATTAACGTAATCGCGCACTAACCCCTCCCAACCTATTGGCAAGTCTTGTGCAACACCGCCAATGCGGAACCAACTCGGATGCATGCGAGCGCCAGTAAAGGCTTCAATAATACCAAAGAGTTTTTCACGATCGATAAACATATAAAATATAGGTGAAAGTGCGCCAAGATCTTGCGCGAAAGTGCCATAAAATAGTAAGTGACTAAGAATACGAAACATTTCTGCGGTCATAATACGAATAACTTTCGCGCGATCTGGCACGGTAATGCCCGCCAGTTTTTCAACCGCCATCACATAGGGAAAGTTATTCATTACCCCGCCAAGGTAATCAATTCGGTCGGTATAAGGAATATAACTGTGCCAAGATTGTCGCTCGCCCATTTTTTCAGCACCGCGGTGGTGATAACCGATATCGGGCACACAATCGACTATTTCTTCGCCTTCCATTTGTAACACAATACGAAAGGCACCATGAACACTCGGGTGATTGGGCCCAAGGTTTAAGAACATAAAATCGCTGTCTTTACTTTGTCGCTTCATACCCCAAGCTTCAGGGTTAAATTGTAGTGCTGCTTGTTCTTTATCTTGTTGATAAGGAGGAAGCGTGAAGGGGTCCATTTCAGTTGCACGCGCAGGATGAGTTTTAAGTAACGGGTGTCCTTGCCAGGTATCTGGCATTAAAATTCGGCTTAAATGTGGATGGTTTTTAAAAATAATACCGAACATATCCCACACTTCTCGTTCGTACCAATTGGCATTTGGCCATAAACTACAAACACTTTCTAAACTTTTATCTGTAGTGCTCAGCGCAACTTTAATTCGAATGTCTTGATTACGTTGATATGATCGTAAATGGTAGCTGACCGTAAAGGCTTGTGATGACAATGATTGATGCTCTCGTTCGCTTTCATCGATAGCGGTAAGATCAAAACACATATCAAACGGCTGATCTAACTCTTGCTTTAACACTTGCATCAATGTCATTAACTGTTTTTTTTCTAACCAATAAGAAGGAATATCGTCAACAATGTTTTCAACGGCAGTAACCGGCTGTAAATTGAGCTTAGGTGCAAGGGCAATAATTTCATCAAGCAAAGGCACAGCTTGTAGCATCTGCCAATCATTACTCGCTTTGATATTTACTTGTGATGCCATCAGCTTCCCTTCACGCTTGCCATTTTTCTTATTAGTCTGTTTTTACTGGGTTTTCACTTTATTAACGCATTGTTTATTAACACTTTTCTTTAATAATACTTAGTTTTAATAACACTCAGTTTTTAAAACGTTAATGTTACAAAACACCAACAGCCGCTTAAATGTGATCGGGTGAATCAAGGTTCGTCACTTGAATACGCTCTTCGTGCTTAATGTCTCGCAATGACGGTTTACCAATTTCGCTGACTTGCTGTTCGCCAACCGCCCAACTTAGCGGTCGTGGCTGATGTTGAATTTTGGTTTGCAACAGCAATAAGGCTTCAAGTAAAGCTTCTGGCCTTGGCGGACATCCCGGCACATAGACATCAACCGGGATAAACTTATCAACCCCTTGCACAACACTATAAATGTCGTACATACCGCCAGAATTAGCGCAAGATCCCATGGAGATAATCCAACGAGGTTCTAATAATTGTTCATAAAGGTGTTGGATCACCGGCGCCATTTTTCGAAAGCAAGTACCTGAAATCACCATTAAATCAGCTTGTCTTGGGGTTGCACGAATCACTTCAGCGCCAAAGCGGGCAATGTCATGTCGCGAGGTAAAGCTCGTTGCCATTTCGACATAACAACAACTTAAACCAAAATTAAACGGCCAGATGGAATTTTTACGCCCCCAATTCACCATGTCATCAAGCTTAGCAAACAGAACACTGCGCTTTAATTCTGCTTCAGAAACCCCTTTCATCTCCCCCATGGCGTCATCTAATTTTGCTTTCGTCAGTGACCATTCCATTATTGCTGTCCTTTACTTTTTTCAAAAAGAGTTTGATCAAAAAGGCTTTGCTCAACGGGCTGGTTTTCAGCTTGTTGCAAACGCTGCAGTTGTGTTGCTCTAAAAGGTTGATGACGTCGGGTTAACTCTAAGGCGCCAATACGAATTAAATAAATTAATGCTGCCAGTAATACCGTAATAAAAATACTGGCTTCGATAAAACCAGGCCAACCCACCTCATCAAAAGCAATAACCCAAGCAAAAAGATAAATGGTTTCTAAATCAAAAATGACAAAAAAAATGGCATATAAAAAGAAGTGATTGGTAAAGCGGGTTTTATTATCAGAGACAGAAACAATGCCGGATTCATAAGGGGTGTTCTTCGCTCGCTGTTTACCTTTGGGGCCAAGAAAATGGGATAGCAGCATCATCAGAACGAGCATAGCAGCCAAAATAATAAAGTAAGCCGCAATGGGCCATACTTGTGTCATTTGATCCGATGTTTCCACACAGCCTCCATTGATAACCTAATGCGTGATAATGCCAAATATCATTGGCAAACAATTCATTAAACTACAAATCGACAGACAGCAAACTCATCGATACCTACTTATGATACCTACTTAAAATCCATCACCAAGATACTCATCAGCAGCTTGGCAATCGCATTAGCCATTAAAAAATATCAATGTTAGTTAGCTAGATTAGATTTCAGTGTCATTCAAATTCATCACACATATTTCATCACACATTAACAACTAAGTAGATGGGACAGACAAAAGTGTCTGTTCGGCAGCTTAAGTACCTGATCTTTATAGGGAGATCGCCATTACTGATTGATAAGGTTAACTCGCTGCATTTACTTTTTATTGTTGTTATTCCGCTTTCGCTAACATGCTCTCTCCATAAATCCTACTGAGATAGCACCTATAACTAAGTACAAATAGTCAAACTTTGCATCATCAATTTCTGAGCGATTTTCGGCTCTAATTTCGGCCCTCACTTCAGCTAGTGTGCTTGGGAAAATATTACGATGAAAAATATTGTTGATAATGCCAGTATAGAAAAGAATTTAAGTAATGCTTGTTTTTTAAGCGAATACTAACATTTAAACATTTTAACTGGTGTAAAAAGCAATAAACACGGCGCTTGCCGTGTTTATTGTTAGAGGAGGTTTTTTACTTAATTATTCAAGCTAACTTATCTTTTAAGCTTATCGTTAAAGCTTATTCTTCAGCGCCATTAATGAGCTCTGAAAACGCTGACAGTTTATCTAGCACCATACCATGGATTGATTTTCTTGGATAACGGCCAGTACGCGTGATTGCTCCAGCGGGTTGCGCCATTAAAATCTCTATCGCTTGATCAATATTGTCAACCGCATAAATGGCAAACTGTCCATCGGCCACTGCCTGTATCACCTCAGGTGCCAACATCAAATTAATAGTATTGGTTTTAGGTATAATAACACCTTGTTCGCCCGTTAAGCCTTTGTCCTTGCAGAGACGATAAAAACCTTCTATTTTCTCATTAACGCCGCCAATAGATTGCACTTCGCCATGTTGATTCATCGAACCTGTTATCGCGATACCTTGATTTATCGGTAACTTAGCGATAGCGGAAATTAACACACAAAGCTCAGCCATTGACGCACTGTCACCATCAATATGGCCATAAGATTGCTCAATTGCAATATTAGCAGAAATAGTCACTGGAAATTTCTGCCCATACTTGTGGCCCAAATAACCAGTTAAAATCAATACACCTTTTGAGTGAATAGATTTACCTAAATCGACTTCACGCTCAATATCTGTCACCCCTTGGCTACCAGCATATACGGTCGCCGTTATGCGAGCGGGCGTACCAAAAACACTATCACCAATCTCTAACACGGTTAGACCATTAATTTTACCTACTTGCCCACCTTCGGTATCAATAAGTAACTGACGCTCTTTAATTTCCTCTAACCAAGCTTCACTCATGCGGCCGGTACGTCGTTGTTTGGCCGCCAATGCCATGGAGATATGTTTACCGCACAGGTCATTTTTGCCATCTGATCGCTGCCATAAATAAAAAGCTTCGTCTAATAAGTCATTAACCTCCACTATATTAGCTGATATTTTTTGCTGGTGTTCTGCGCGCCTGAGCGCATATTTAACTAACTCAAATACCGCTTCATCTGTCACTTGTGGATAATGGTTACGATGGGCACGCTGGCGAATTAAACTGGCGTAGTCATTTAAGTTACTTTGGTTTTTTTCTAAGTGACGATCAAAGTCTGCCAAAACTCGAAATAACTCAGTAAACTCTTGATCATAATCTTGTAAGGTATAGTAAATTTCAGGATCGCCCAATAAAATCACTTTAACATTTAACGGGATTTTTTCTGGTTGCAAACTAAAGGCACCCGGTTGTGCATATTCTGAATGCGGATTTTCGATAGTAATTTGCTGCGACTTTAGCGCTAGCTTTAAACGCGCCCAAACTAAAGGTTGGGTCAAAAGTTTATCCGCTTCAAGTAATATATAACCGCCATTGGCTTTATGCAGCGCACCGGGTCTTATTAAACGATAACTGGTGTAACTGCTGCCTTGAAAACTACCAAAATCAACATGGCCAAACAGGTTTTGAAAGGTCGGATTCTGTTCATAAATAACTGGCGCACCTTCATTGGCTTTTCGGGTCACCAATAAGTTAGGTAAAAAACGTTCCACCATGAGTTTACGCATATCTTTGTCATTAGGCGCCTCGTTACTTTCATCGACCAGTAACTCTAAAACAGCATCAACAACGTGCGCTTTAACTTTAGCTAAGTATTTTTGTACGCCAGTATTACTGGCGAATTCTGTTTCTAATTCTTTCAAAAAAGGTTGAATACTTTGTGCTGCCGTTTCATGTTTTAACTTACGTAATTTGTCGGAAGAAATACGTTTCCATTGCGGTAATTCAATTAATTTTTCAGAAAGTAAATCTTCTAATTTGGCCAACAAAATATAAAAGTCAGCACGTTTTGGTTCATTGAGTTCAGCAAACTCTTTATCATTAAGTGGCTTACCTTTAACCAATGGTGAAAAGCCAATTTCACCATTTTCTTCGAGCAACACCACATCATCTTTTAATGCCGCCTTTTCAACCTCAGTAATCGCTTGATCATATTTTTTATTAAAGTCACGATCAATCGCCGCTTTTTGACGTTGATAGCCAGGGTTATCAAAAATCTCTGGAAACAAATCCATTAACTCATCAATAAAGGTATTCATGCGAGTAAGTAATTGCTTACCATCACCAGGACTAACATAAAGGCTATATGGCGAATTTGGGTCATCAAAATTGTTGATATAACACCATTCATCAGGTGTAGGCTCTTGACTCGCTGTTGAGGCTAACATTTGCTTGATCAGGGTTTGACGCCCGGTACCATGCTCACCCATGGCGTAAACATTAAAACCTGGTGCATCCATCGACAAGCCAAAAGTTAGTGCTTCTTTCGCTCTTTCATGGCCAATAAATACTTGTTCAATTTCTGAGGTCGATGTGGCATTAGCAAATTGTTTAACCGTTAGGTCTGCGGTTAACTGGCAAGGTTTAAGACGTGTATTTGTTGACACATTTGTCATAGAAGATCTCTCGGGAGTGCGATTTTAATATCAGGTGAAATAAATACGGCTACAATAAGCACAGTGTACAGCGACACGCCACTGAACAGCAAAATAATATAAAGAAAAACCATCAAAAAAAGTTGTTTTTACGGCGTTAAACTCAATCGATCAAAGTCTTGACCACCACAGGTAATACAATCCGTAACAACATTTGGGTGGCTATAAGTAACACAATCTTGGCATGCTTTACATTTTAACTGACCAAAACCAACATAATCACCGACATGGTAGCCATCTTGATGTTGAAAATCATCCATCAGCTCGGCCCATTCAACTTGCGACTTATCGGTAATTTGCGCCAAGCTTGACCAAAGGTTTTCATTAAGTAGCTCTAAATATATTGAATGCTTAATGTCCGCTTGATATTGCTGATAAAAATCCCCCAAGTCGTACTTAAGATTAGCGATAAACTGTTTAACTTGCTGCTCAGGAATTTGCTCAGCAGCCATCAATATTGTTTTCGCTTGTTCGAGTAATTCAACAGCCGAGCGAATTTCGTTATCCTTGGTGTCTTCCAACCATGTTTGTAACTTTTGATAAAGCTCTTGAATTTGAGATTGCTTTTTTTTCATCATGCTGCCCTCATTTAAAAATCACTTATTAGTCTACTTATTGAGTAGATAACCTCAGCCATTAGCACTTTATTAAAGCATATAACAAGGACTAAAGTGGCTTTTATCAGCTATTTAGCTGTTAATGCGCAATATTTTTCGCTTATCTAGAAAAATTTTCCGCATAGCCCTGCTTTAACTTGTCGCAACGGCTAGAGATAAGGTATCCTATCAAGAATATTTTTATCGCTAAAACCTGGCCTTAACATGACAAATTTTATCAAGGTAAAATTGTCAAAAAAGCGGGTTGAGGCTCTTATTTAAGTGTGTTTGAGAAATCTTAATGGAATCCATCTACAATCCCCAATCAATTGAAGCCGAAGTTCAGAAATTTTGGACTGATAACGACACCTTCAAAGCCGAAGAGTTACCAGGAAAAGAAAAATTTTATTGCTTGGCGATGTTTCCATACCCAAGTGGTCGACTCCATATGGGCCACGTGCGTAACTACAGTTTAGGTGATGTGATTTCTCGTTACCAACGCATGCAAGGCAAAAATGTGATGCAACCTATGGGTTGGGACGCTTTTGGTTTGCCGGCTGAAAATGCCGCGATTAAAAATAATTCTGCGCCGGCAAAGTGGACTTATGAAAATATTGATTACATGCGTAACCAATTAAAATCATTAGGTTTTGGTTACGACTGGAGTCGTGAATTAGCGACTTGTAAAAAAGACTATTACCGTTGGGAACAATGGTTCTTCACTCAGCTTTATGAAAAAGGCTTAGTGTATAAGAAAAATGCCACGGTAAATTGGGATCCTGTTGATCAAACCGTATTAGCTAACGAGCAAGTAATAGATGGTCGTGGCTGGCGCTCTGGTGCGCTAGTTGAGCGTAAAGAAATACCACAATGGTTCATTAAAATCACAGCTTATGCTGAAGAATTAATTAACGACTTAGACCAATTAACCGATTGGCCTGAACAAGTTAAAACCATGCAACGTAATTGGATTGGTCGCTCTGAAGGTGTAGATATGACCTTTCAAGTGGCCGACTCGACTGAAAGCTTCGATATCTACACCACGCGCCCAGATACCATCATGGGGGTGACTTATGTTGCCTTAGCTGCACAGCATCCATTAGCCTTAGCTGCGGCTGAAACGAATCCGGCACTAGCGGCATTTATTCAAGGCTGTAAAACGAATAAATCTACTGAAGCCGATATGGCGACAATGGAGAAAAAAGGCGTTGATACCGGCTTAAAAGCACTGCACCCGATTAGTGGTGAAATAGTACCTGTTTGGGCGGCAAACTTCGTACTAATGGACTATGGCTCAGGCGCCGTTATGTCTGTACCGGGTCACGACCAACGCGATTGGGAATTCGCCACTAAGTATGGTCTAGAGATTAAACAAGTTATTGCCAGCGATGAAAGCGCTGACGTTACAAAAGCGGCAATTACTGGCAAGAGTGTTTTAGTTAATTCTGGTGAATTTGACGGTTTAAATTTTGAAGCGGCTTTTAAAGCTATTTCAGAAAAATTAATCGCTGAAAACAAAGGTAAAGTAACGGTAAACTATCGCTTACGTGACTGGGGTGTTTCTCGTCAACGTTATTGGGGTACACCTATTCCAATGCTGCATTTAGCCAATGGTGAGTCTGTGCCGGTACCTGCGGATCAACTACCTGTTGAACTACCCGAAGATGTGGTGATGAATGGCGTAACCTCGCCAATTAAAGACAACCCTGAATGGGCTAAAACCACCTTCAATGGTGAAGAAGCATTTCGCGAAACTGATACTTTTGACACCTTTATGGAATCGTCATGGTATTACGCACGTTATTGTTCACCGAACGACGATACGCAAATGTTAGATCCAGCCAAAGCTAATTATTGGTTACCGGTAGATCAATACATTGGCGGTATTGAGCATGCCATTTTACATTTACTTTATGCCCGTTTTTTCCATAAATTATTACGTGATGCTGGCTTAGTAGAATCTAACGAACCTTTTAAGAAATTGCTCTGCCAAGGCATGGTATTAGCTGATACCTATTATCGTGAAGCAGACAATGGCGGACAAGATTGGATTGCACCAACAGATGTTGACGTTGAGCGTGATGAAAAAGGCCATGTTACCTCTGCTATCAGTAAATTAGATGGCAAACCGGTTATTTCTGCTGGCATGAGCAAAATGTCAAAATCGAAAAATAACGGTATTGACCCACAAGCAGTTATTAATTTATATGGCGCTGATACCGTACGACTATTTATCATGTTTACCTCACCACCAGAGCAAACATTAGAATGGTGTGATGCCGGCGTGGAAGGTGCACATAGATTCTTAAAGCGGGTTTGGAAACTCACTTATGACTTTACCCAAGTTGCAGAAGTGTCAAAAGCAGCACCCAAGATTGCCAACTTAACGCTTAACTCGGCGCAAAAATCATTACGCCTTGAATTGCATAAAACCATTGCTAAAGTCAGTGATGATATTGGTCGTCGAAACACCTTTAATACCGCTATTGCCGCGATCATGGAATTAATGAATCATCTAGGTAAAGCGAATATTGCCAGCACTGAAGATCGCGTGGTGATGCATGAAGCTATTCGTGCGGTAGTCTTAATGCTAACACCTATTGTGCCACATTTAAGTCATCATTTATGGAACATGGTTGGCGATGGTAAGCCAGTTGAAAATACTGCCTGGCCAGTGGTTGACCCCACCGCTTTAGTGGAAGATGAAAAGCTTATTATTGTACAAGTTAACGGTAAATTGCGCGCTAAAATTACTGTGTCAGCCGAGGCAACAAAAGAAGCGGTTGAAGAAATCGGTTTTAATGATGTCAATGTTAGCAAATTTCTTGACGGTAAAACCGTACGTAAAGTGATTTATGTACCGGGTAAGCTATTGAATATTGTTGCTAATTAGTAGCTTCTATTGTTACAGCTGTTAATGATAACTTAATTAAAACAGCGATTTAAAAGTGCATAGCTAAAACTTGTCGGCTATGCACTGATTGAATTTTACCTATAAAAAGTGAACACTTTATGCAGCCATTAATAATTCGTCGAGTAAGCAAACTTTTATCCTTTAGCATTGTCTTAATGATGTTAAATGGTTGTGGCTTTCAACTACGCGGCAATTATTTATTAGCGCCTGAGCTACAAACTATTGTATTTAGCTCGGTTGATCAATATGGTGAACTCACCCGTTTAGTCAAGCAGCACTTAAGCATTAACGATGTGACTTTAGTGCGACAAAGTGAAAAAGCTATTCCGCAAATGCGCATACTACAAGACAACTTAGACCGAAGAACACTGTCGGTTTTCCCGAATGGTCAAGTAGCAGAATACGAGCTTATTTATACCGTACGCTATCAAATTTTAATCCCAGGACAAGATATTCAAAATTTCCGCTTTGAGCTTAATCGTGACTATCAAGATGATCCTGATATTGCCCTAGCAAAAAGTCGCGAATTGTCGTTAATGTTACGAGAAATGCGTAAAGAAGCCGCCAATAAAATTTTACGTGACATGGCTAGTATTCAGCTCTAGGTAACTTCACATGCGCATTTATCATAATCACCTCGAGAAAACCTTAACACAAGGCTTTAAGCCGATATGGTTAGTCTTTGGTGATGAGCCATGGCAAAAAAATGACGCCTTAGAAAAAATTAAAAATAGTGCTAAAAAACAAGGCTTTGACGAAGTCATTCGTTTTAGCATTGACGATAAATTTAATTGGGATGAGCTGTTTCAAGAATATCAGTCGATGAGTTTGTTTTCATCGTTACGTATTATAGAAGTAGAGTTTACTACAGGTAAAATTGGCGATAATGGTACGAAAGGTGTCGCGCAATTACTCACCCTGTTACATCAAGATATTCAACTCATCTTTCATGGCCCTAAAATTGACGCTGCCACACAAAAGCGCAAGTGGTTCAAAGCGTTAGAAGCTGCTGGTTGCTTTGTGCCTTTATACGATATCGAAGGTAAACAATTAAAACAATGGCTCAGCAATCAAGCTCGGCAGTTACAATTAACCTTACCTGACGATGTTATTAATTTAATGACTGAATTATTTGAAGGTAATTTACCGGCATTAGCTCAAGAGTTGCAAAAACTGTCGATATTATTCTCACAGCAACCCGTGAGTGTTGAAGAAGCAGAGCAACTTTTAATTAAACAAGCGAGATTTAATCCTTTTCAACTGATCGACACTTTGCTGATTGGCGATCTTAAAAAGTGCTTAACTATCTTAGATCAAATGCAGCATGACGGTAGCGCATTTGGCCAATTAGTTTGGGTGGTTCACAAAGAAATTAGTCAGCTTTATGCCATGTTAGAACAGATAGCACAAGGTAGTA
Source organism: Colwellia sp. MB02u-9 (assembly GCF_014077085.1). Classification (NCBI taxonomy): domain Bacteria; kingdom Pseudomonadati; phylum Pseudomonadota; class Gammaproteobacteria; order Alteromonadales; family Colwelliaceae; genus Colwellia; species Colwellia sp. MB02u-9. The sequence continues at coordinate 46,351 of NZ_JACGVF010000069.1, read as the reverse complement.
ATATTAACGACATTTTTAAGCAATACCGTATTTGGGAGAAGAAAAAACCCTTATATCAGCATGCGTTAAACAATATAAGTTTAAGCAATGCCGAGCAAGCATTGGCGAGGTTAGCGCAAGTGGATTTACTCAGTAAAACCAGTAGCGACTTTAATGCTTTTATTTTGCTCAGTGATGTTTTTATCAGCTTATTTCACGATAACATCAGTCAACACTTCAGTTTAGATTATGAGTATAACTAACCAAAAAACGCCAACGCTTATCGCGTTACTTGGCGGTACCTTCGACCCTATTCATCTCGGTCACATCTTACCTGCCCAAGAAACCGCGCAATGGTTAGGCGCAAAAAAATTACATTTAATTCCTGCCCATATTCCGCCACATAAAGCTGGCACTCATGCCAATGCGAAACAGCGTACTAAAATGGTGGCTTTAGTCTGTGATAAAAGCCCAGTATTTACCCTTGATACTCGCGAGCTCAAGCGTCACAGCCCTTCATATACCGTCGATACCTTACAACAAATAAAAACTGAGCAACCTAATGCCGCTTTATATTTTATTATGGGTATGGACTCGCTCTTATCATTTACCCAATGGCACCGCTGGCAAGACATTCTCACCTTATGTAACTTAGTGGTTAATATTCGCCCAGGCTACCCGCACCTAGCGTTGGAAGCAGCACTTGAGCCAGCACTAAAGTCTCGTTTAATTTATAGTCTTGCGCAATTACAGCGCCAGCAAACGGGACAAATACTGATCCATGAAAGTAGCCCTGTGGATATTTCCTCGACCACAATAAGAGCCAAAATTAAAGCGGGCTCAAACGTCAGTCAATACCTACCTGAATGCGTATATGATTATATAGAGCAACATAAGCTCTATCGATAACGCCATTATTTTTCAATAATAGCCGCCAAATCACTCATTTTGTGTCACTTGGGGAGAAGTTAAGTGAAATAAATCCATTGTTGTGCAAAAAAACGGCTATTTACTGCATTAGATGGTTAACTGACAAACAAAATAATGCTATTATCGCCGATTATTGTTGTTAATTATAGAGATCCCACTTTGCAAAGTTCAGACCTAATTACTTTTGTTACCGAAAAAATCGAAGATATGAAAGGCCGCGATATCGTTACATTAGAAGTAGCTACAAAATCGAGTTTCACTGACTACATGTTAGTTTGCTCTGGTAACTCAAAACGCCACGTTATTTCCATTGCACAATCACTCACTATTGAATGCCGTGCAGCTGGTATTGAAGCCTTAGGTGTTGAAGGAAATGATGTTGGTGAATGGTCTTTAGTCGACTTAGGTGATGTTGTTGTACATGTGATGACTGATGAAACTCGTGAGCGTTATCAACTAGAACAACTATGGCAGTAGTCTAAACAACAATGCGTATTACCTTATATGCCGTTGGTAATAAAATGCCCGCTTGGGTTAGCCAAGGGTTTAGCGAATATTGCCGTAGATTTCCTCGTGATATGAGTTTCCATCTAGTGGAGATTTCACCAGGGAAACGCGGTAAAAATGCAGACATTGCCCGCATTCTTGAAAAAGAAGGTGAGCTTATGTTAGCGGCTATTCCAAAAGGTAATCGCATTGTTACGTTAGAAGTAGAAGGCAAGCCTTGGACCACTCCTGATCTTGCCAAACAACTGGAACGTTGGCATATAGATAGCCGAGATGTTGCGCTTTTAGTTGGTGGACCTGAAGGGTTAGCACCTGCTTGCATTCAGGCATCTGAGCAAAAGTGGTCATTGTCACCACTGACCTTACCACACCCTATGGTGCGAATTGTTGTGGCTGAAAGCCTCTATCGTGCTTGGTCAATCAATAATAATCACCCTTATCATAGAGAATAAATAATGGCACCCAAAAAACGTGTTGTTATTAGAAATCATAGCGCTGAAGCCAATTTATTTGCCCGCCGTACCTTCATCACCTTTGCGGGTATCATCATACTTTCATTAGTGTTATTTAGTAATGTTTATAATCTTCAAGTTAGCTCCTATGAAAAATACCAAACACGCTCAAACTCTAACCGTATTAAACTCTTACCTGTCGCGCCCAATAGAGGCTTAATCTACGATAGAAACGGTGTTTTACTGGCTGACAATACCCCCGTTTACAGCTTAGAAGTGATCCCCGAGCAAGTAAATAACATTAAAAAGCGCTTGTCAGCAGTTAGCCAACTGTTAGATATAAGCCAAGAAAAACAAGACAAACTACTGCAAGCAATGAAGAGCAAACGTCGTTTTAAACCGATAGAGCTTTATTCACGCTTAAGCGAGCAACAGGTCGCCTTGTTTTCAGTCAATCAGCATAAATTTCCGGGTTTTTTTATTGATGCACGTTTAAAGCGTTATTACCCTTTTGCTGAGTTAACCACCCACTCACTGGGCTATGTCGCACGTATTAATGGTAGAGACTCACTCGCGTTAGAACAGCAAGGCTTAGCTGAAAACTATGCCGCTACGCGCAATATTGGTAAACGCGGATTAGAACGTTATTACCAAGACATTTTACACGGCACCATTGGCCACCAAGAAGTAGAAATTAACAACCAAGGTCGGATCATTCGTACCTTAGACTTTACCCCACCCATTCCCGGTAAAGACCTGACCTTAACCTTGGATATTGAGCTACAAATGATCGCAAAAAGGGCGCTTTCGGGTAAACGTGGTGCGATTGTCGCCATTGACCCAAGAGACGGTGGCGTACTTGCTATGTATTCAAACCCAAGTTTTGATGGCAACTTGTTTGTGCATGGTATTAGCAGCAAAAAATATAAAAGACTTTTAGCCCCAGAAAGTAATAAACCTTTACTTAACAGAACATTACAAGGATATCCACCCGCTTCAACGATTAAACCGTTATTAGCTATTACAGGTTTAGACGCGGGGGTCATTACGCCAGAAACAGAAATTTATGATCCCGGATTTTATCAACTGCCCGGGATAGAAACTAAGCGACGTGACTGGAAAAAATGGGGCCATGGCAAAGTCGGTTTATCTAAATCGTTAGAGCAGTCTTGTAATGTTTATTACTACGATTTAGCCTATAAATTAGGCATTACCCGTATTAGTCAAATGATGAGAAAATTCGGCTTCGGTGAATATACTGGTATTGACCTACACGAAGAAAGTCGTGCAATTATGCCCAGTATCGAATGGAAAAGAGCCCGTTATAATAAACCTTGGTATACGGGTGAAACCCTATCGGTAGGTATTGGTCAAAGTTACTGGTCAGTCACGCCACTGCAATTGTCACAAGCCTTATCTATTCTAGTCAACAAGGGTGAGATTAAGGTACCACACTTATTAAAAGCAACCACTGAAGTGGTTGTTAACGACAAAGATGCTAGCACAGCGCAAACCATTGTCACTGAATATGTTGTTGATGAAAAACAGCCTATCGTCTTAAAAGACCAACATAGCTGGGATCTGGTTTTAGACGGTTTACATAATACCGTGCAAAAATTTGGCGCGACCGGTTATGCCGCATTTAAAGGCAGTAAATACGACGCGGCAGGTAAAACGGGTTCGGCACAAACCGCTAACATCGAACAAGGTGAAGAATACGATGCGAGTCAAGTTAAAGAAAGTAAACGTGACAATGCCATGTTCATTGCCTTTGCTCCGTACGAAAACCCTGAAATAGTGATTGCGGTTGCCATAGAGAATGTTGCTGAAGGTGGTGGTGGTACCAATGCCGGACCGGTTGCACGCCAGATTATGGATCAGTATTTTGGTGATCGCGAAATTATCAGTAAAGACCCGCGCAAGCATCCACATCATAGCAAGGATTTTCATCAAAAAATTAAAAATACAGCAGGTAATCCCTAGTGCGTAATACCGGACATGATCAACACCAAGAGCGCACTTTATGGCAAAATTTACATATTGACCTGCCATTATTAATCGGAATTTTAATCTTACTAACACTGGGATTATTTGTTGTCTACAGTGCAGGTGGGCAAGAGTCTGCCGTGCTAATAAGACATGCAAAGCGTGTTAGCTTAGCATTATTTGTGATGTTTATTGTTGCGCAAATCCCACCCTTGTCTTATCGAAGATGGGCGGTGCCTGTCTTCATTATCGGCTTAATGCTATTAAGTGCCGTACTACTATTTGGTCATGTTGGCAAAGGTGCTCAACGTTGGTTAGACCTTGGCTTTACCAAGTTTCAACCCTCTGAAATTATGAAACTTATCATGCCTATTATGATCGCTTGGTATGTTAGTCAATACGATTTACCGATCAAAATATCTAAAATAATCATCGCTTTTATTTTAGTCTTAATACCCACACTGCTCATTGCTAAACAACCTGACTTAGGCACGTCTTTACTGATCGCAAGCTCAGGCATCTTTGTTATATTTCTTGCAGGTGCCAGTTGGAAACTTATCGGGGCCTGTGTTGGTTTAGCGTCTGCATTTGCGCCAGTTTTATGGATGTTTTTGATGAAACCTTATCAAAAACAACGAGTGCTAACATTTTTAAATCCTGAACAAGATCCACTTGGCTCAGGCTACCATATTATTCAATCTAAAATTGCCATCGGCTCCGGTGGTATACACGGTAAGGGCTGGTTACAAGGTACTCAATCACAACTAGAGTTTTTACCTGAGCGCCATACTGACTTTATTTTTGCGGTATTTAGTGAAGAATTTGGCTTAATTGGTGTAGGCTTATTGTTAACAGTATATCTGGCCATTGTTATGCGCGGCTTATGGATTGCGGTCAATGCTCAGCATGCCTTTACTAAGCTTTTGGCTGGCAGCTTAACACTGACATTTTTTGTTTATATATTTGTTAATATCGGCATGGTTTCTGGTTTATTGCCTGTGGTGGGTGTACCCCTACCTTTAATTAGTTACGGTGGCACATCAATGGTGACATTAATGGCAGGATTTGGCATGCTTATGGCAATAAGCACCCATAGAAGATTTAATATCTAGCAAAAAGAATGGCGTATTAAATAATAGCGCATGGAATAATAGCGTATAAAAAATCACCGAATAAACGATTGACGTAAATAATAATAGAGTCTACTGATATTTATGGCGAAACTAAACATCAACCACCCTATATACCTATGTGTATTGATCATACTTGTCTCGGCTTGTAGCGCTAACTATGGTCGCTACCAACAAAAAAATGACAGTACACCAAGCCGCTTACCTACCGCTAGCGAACTTCATGATGCTACGCCGCGAGCTGAAGCCTTTAGCCTTGGTGGTAATAAACACTATCAAGTACGCGGTGAAGACTATCAAGTATTAAACAGTGCAGAAAATTTTAGTCAAGCCGGAACGGCCTCTTGGTATGGTCGAAAGTTTCATGGTCACTTAACCTCGAATGGCGAAATTTACGATATGTATGCCATGAGTGCCGCCCATAAGAACTTACCTTTACCTAGCTATTTAAGGGTCGTTAATAATAGCAATGGGCTATCTGTTATTGTTCGAGTTAATGACCGTGGCCCTTTTCATCAAAGCCGTATTATTGATTTGTCATACAGTGCCGCCTATAAGCTCGATATGCTAAAAACAGGTACTGCCAATGTAACCATTACAGCAATCACTGATTTTACGCTTAATGGTTTAGCCAAACTTCAGGCCCGCAATCAACGCCCCGCAGATAGCGCAACAACAATCACGCCTTTGCCAAAAACAACGCTTTCAGTCGCAACTGAAACAATAGCCACAAGAAAAATTGAGCTTGAAACAGTGACACCATCACCATTAAAGGTTACACCTACAGCACAATATATTCAGGTATTTGCTAGTAGAAGTCATACTCAAGCGACCAAACTTGCCAAGGGATTAATTAAACAGCATCAAATAAATACCCTATTAGAACAAATAAATGGAATTTTTCGTGTGCTTGTTGGTCCGATAGAGCGCAGTGATGAATTATCTAGGTTATTGTTAGCCATTAAAGCAGATGGTTACCCTAAAGCTTTTATTCGCCAGTAACTTTATTCACTAGTAGCTTTTATGCACGAGTAAAATATTAAGCCCTAACGTTAACCGTTATTTTTTAGCGAATATGTTTAACGAACAAGTCATATTACTACGACTGAACGTAGACAAATAATTAGCAAAATTCATCAAAGGTAACAAATTGATGGTAGCACTGATTAGTATTAAAAAAGAAAAATGTTATACTGCACAAAATTTTTATAATTTCCATTAAATGTTTTTATAATTTCCATTAAATGATAGCGCTGTAGGACAATTATGCCCCAAATCAAAGTTACTCGAGTACCTAAAAAACCGATAAAGTTATTAACTGTTTTAGGCTCTGTATTATTAAGTGTTTGCTCCCTTTCTCATGCACAAACTATTATCCCACCCGCTCCAGAAGTAAGTGCTAAAGGCCACATTTTAATAGATTATGCCACGGGTACGGTTATTGCAGAAAGTAATGCCGATATTTTACTTGCGCCAGCAAGCTTGACCAAAATGATGACTAGTTACATCATAGGTAAAGAGCTAGATAATGGTAATATCAGTAATGATGACCCCGTTAAAATTAGCGAAAAAGCTTGGGCAAAAAACTTCCCTGAGTCATCAAAAATGTTTATTGAAGTGGGTACAGAAGTATCAGTAAGCTTGTTAAACCAAGGTATTATTGTTGCATCAGGAAATGACGCCTGTGTTGCTATGGCTGAACATATTGCCGGTAGTGAAGGTGCATTTGCCCAATTAATGAATGCCCACGCTGAACAATTAGGCATGTATAGTAGCTTTTTTGAAAACAGTCATGGCTTAGACAGCAAAGAACACAAAACCACAGCGCGTGATATGGCAACACTGGCCATTGCCCTTATTCGCGATGTACCCGATGAGTACAAGTTGTATCGCCAAAAGTCTTTTACTTATAACAACATTAAACAATATAACCGCAATAGCTTATTGTGGGATAAAAGTATGAATGTTGACGGTTTAAAAACCGGCCATACCTCACAAGCAGGTTATAGTTTAGTCACATCGGCTACTAAAGGCGATATGCGCTTAGTCAGTGTCGTTATGGGTACCGATAGCGAGCGCGCTCGTAAAGTAGAGAGTAAAAAACTACTGAACTATGGTTTTCGTTTTTACGAAACATACACACCCTATAAAGCCGGTGAAAAGTTTGTTAGTGATAGAGTTTGGATGGGCGATCGCAAAGAAGTTGACTTAGGTATTATGGTTAATACCCCAATTACCATTCCTCGTGGTCAACGTAAAAACTTACAAGCAAATTTTGAGTTAGACAAGCAACTTACAGCGCCACTGCAAAAAGGTGAAGTAGTAGGCAAATTGTTTTTACAACTCGACGGTGAAGATATTGCCCAATACCCATTAGTAACGCTACAAGAAGTTCAAGAAGGTAGCCTGTTTAATAAATTGATCGACTATGTAAAGCTGCAATTTATTAACTAGTTTTAATCACTGTTTTATTGGTTATACTAAACTGCACAGAAAACTTAGCCTAGGCTAAGTTTTCTGCTTTAATTCAGCTGTATTAGAAAATAAAACCATCACCAAACATTGATATTAGTTAATCTCCCCCTCATTTATATCCAATAACTAGCCTCGACTGGTCACATTCGTAACAAATAGTGTTAAAATATCACCAATTGGCACATTCAGCCGCTTAAATTATTACCACATGGATTGGTTTATTTACCACTAACTCGAATATGCTAGTCATGATTAAACCACCTACAGCATATGGGTTTCTTTACCGATTAAGAGAATAAAATGAATACTAAATTTGATGAATTATTAGATTTCCCCACCGTACTAAACTTTAAAGTCATGGGTATCGCGTGTGACGAATTACCAGACCTAGTTGTTGGTGAGTTGCAAAAACACACGCCTGGTGATTATGCGCCAAAGGTAAAACCAAGCTCGAAAGGAAATTATCATTCAATTTCAGTGGTTGTTACGGTTACCAGTAAAGAACATATTGAAACAATATATAAGACCTTGAACGCCATTGAGCAAGTACGTTACGTGCTTTGACCCTACTTCTTATCCGGTGTATTCACATTATTATTTAGCTATAATACCCGCAATAAAACCTATAGAGATGTATTTTGAAAAACACATTGATTATTCGGCAACTGAATAACCTCGACTACGTCGATGTTTGGCATGCCATGCAAAATTTCACCGATAATCGAGACGAAAGTACTGCTGATGAACTTTGGCTGGTAGAGCATCCGCCAATATTTACTCAAGGACAAGCAGGTAAAGATGAACACCTACTTATGCCTGGAGATATTCCAGTGGTAAAAGTAGATCGTGGCGGGCAAGTCACCTATCACGGCCCTGGCCAACAAGTGATCTACTTTATGATCAATCTACGTCGAAGAAAAATGGGCATAAGAACACTGGTTACGCTAATTGAAGATGGCATCGTAGCCTCAATGGCAGACTTTGGCATTACGGCAAAAGCAAAGCCTGACGCACCCGGTGTTTATGTTGAAGATAAAAAAATTGCCTCTTTAGGTCTTAGAGTACGTAAAGGCTGCTCATTTCATGGTTTGGCATTAAATGTTAATATGGACTTATCACCATTTCTACGCATTAACCCTTGCGGTTACCAAGGCTTAGAAATGATACAAACAATCGATTTACAAGGCCCTGCCACAGTAGATCAAGCGGGTGACTCATTGGTTAAACACCTAAGTGAGTTATTAAACACCCAGCATTTATCTTATCAAACGGGATTGGAAACAATACATGACCACTAAATCATCACAAATTACTCCAGGCACTAAACTACGCGATGCCGAAAAAATGGCGCATATTCCTATTAAGGTTATGACTTCTGAGCGCGAAACCATGCTAAGAAAACCTAATTGGTTACGCATTAAACTGCCAAAAAGTTCAGAGCGTATTGATAGTATAAAAGCAGCACTACGTAAACATAATTTACATTCTGTTTGTGAAGAAGCGTCATGCCCAAATTTATCAGAATGTTTTAATAACGGTACAGCAACCTTTATGATTTTGGGTGATATTTGTACCCGTCGTTGTCCATTTTGTGATGTTGGCCATGGCCGCCCAATGGCGGTAAATAAAGAAGAGCCGCGCAAGTTAGCCTTAACGCTAAAAGACATGAAGCTGAAATACGTAGTGATCACTTCTGTTGACCGCGATGACCTTCGTGATGGCGGCGCACAACAATTTGTTGATTGTATTACCGAAATTGCCGAGCATTCACCACATACTAAAGTAGAAATTTTAGTCCCTGATTTTCGTGGCCGTATGGATCGTGCTTTAGAAATTTTAAATACCCATCCACCGGGTACTTTTAATCACAACCTAGAAACCGCACCGCGTTTATATACCAAAGCTCGCCCAGGCGCTAACTACCAATGGTCATTAGATCTATTGAAAAAATTTGGTGAGGCGAACCCAAGTGTACCGACTAAATCTGGTTTAATGGTCGGCTTAGGTGAAACTAACGAAGAAATTCTTCAAGTGATGCGGGATTTACGTGCTCATGGCGTTACCATGTTAACTATTGGTCAATACTTACAACCGAGTAAACATCATTTACCGGTCGAGCGTTACGTTCACCCAGATGACTTTGCTATGTTTAAACGTGAAGCAGATAAAATGGGCTTTGATCACGCCGCATGTGGTCCACTTGTACGTTCTAGCTACCATGCTGATAAACAAGCCGCTGGTGAAGAAGTAAAATAGTACCTACCGCCTAAGTACATACTGCCTAGTTAATTAATATTAACTAGGCAAAATCAAAAAAGCTAGCCGATATAATGGCTAGCTTTTTCGTTACTAGCAAAGTAAAACGGTGAACTTATCGCCAGTGAAATAAATAATCGATTATTCTAAGGTAGGCTGACTTTTCGCTTAATGGGTTTATTACGCAAAAATAGCGCTAAAACCCCGCCAATTAGGGCGGTAATCGCCGCAAAATCAAAGGTTATCACGGCGCCAATACCCTCTTGCCATAATAAGCCAGCTACATAGGCACCAATCGCACCACCAACACCATAAACACCACCGATATAAATCGCCTGCCCTCGGCTTTGTTGGTTCGCGTTAAAGTGCTGTTGAATAAAGCTAATACTGGCACTATGGTATAAACCAAAACTTAGCGCGTGGATCAGTTGGGAGAATGCCAATGCCATATCGCTATTGGCAAAATGTCCGACAATAAACCAGCGAAATGCCGTCAATAATATACTCATGCTAATTAACGTTTTTAGTGAGAAACTCTTAAAGAAAATAGCGGCAAAAACAAAAACCCCAATTTCAGCAACCACACCAATAGCGATAAAAATACCAATTAAAAAGCCTGAGTAAGCTAAATTTTTAAGGTATAAAGCAAAAAAAACATAATAAGGTCCAAAGCTCATTTGCAACATTAAGCCGGCAAAAAAGAATAACAAAAAGTTACGGTTTAGCACTTTGGCTTTAATAGAGACATTATCAAGTGAGGTTTTTTTAGCTATTCGAGGTTGCTTGTTGAACAGTGTCGATATAAAAAGCCCTGCTAATATGACAATACCAATATAACTAAAGGCTTCGGCAGAATAACGCTCAATGAGTTCACCACTGAGCATAGCAACGATGACAAAACCGATACTGCCCCATAAACGAATGCGGGCATATATTTTCGCACTTTTGCGAATAGAGTTCAGGGTCATCACTTCAATTTGCGGTAATATTGAGGTAATAAAGAGGCTAAACATGGCCAAACTAAACATTAATGGCCAGTAACTGAATGTCCAAATAATCAAACTAAAACAAAACAACGACAGCAGTGCGCCAACCTTCACTATCGTTAGTTGTTGACCTGACTTGTCAGCAAGCTGCGCCCATAATGACGGCGCTACTATTTTTGTTGCGGTGATCACCGCTAATATTTCACCAATTTCTAGCGAAGTAAAACCTCTGTCATCAAGGAATACCGCTAAAAAAGGCACGATTAGACCTAAGAGACCAAAATACCAAAAATAATTTGTCGACAGACGCATGAATTGTTTTGAAGCCATTAGGTTAGGCTACCATAGCTTGGGGATTTACCCGCAAGCTTAACGTTCAATATCTGGTGTTTGACAAATCACATCCATATTTTGTGCTCGATGTCTCAAATAATGATCCATCAAGGTCAAGGCTAACATAGCTTCAGCAATCGGTACTGCGCGAATGCCTACACAAGGATCATGACGGCCTTTAGTCACAATGTCAGCAGACTTACCCGCAAGATCAACGGTTTTACCACTAACACCGATACTAGAGGTTGGCTTTAATGCAATCGACGCAACAATAGGTTGGCCTGAAGATATGCCACCTAAAACACCACCCGCATGATTTGACGCAAAACCCTCAGGGGTTAACTCGTCTCTGTGCTCAGAGCCTTTTTGATTAACAACAGCAAAGCCGTCGCCAACTTCTACCGCTTTCACCGCATTAATGCCCATTAAGGCATGGGCAATATCCGCGTCTAAACGATCAAAAATAGGTTCACCTAAACCCACAGGCACATTATTCGCTACTACCATCAATTTAGCGCCGATAGAGTCTTTTTTACGCATAATGCCACGTAATAATTCATCTAATTGCTCAAGTTTATTTGCATCTGGAAAGAAAAACGGATTTTCTTCAACAATATTCCAATCAATATTTTCAGCACATACCTCACCAATCTGGGTGACACAAGCTTGAATAGTGATACCAAATTTCTGTTTTAAATATTTTTTTGCTACTGCACCCGCTGCCACACGCATCGCAGTTTCACGCGCCGAAGAGCGACCGCCACCACGGTAGTCACGAATGCCATATTTTTGCCAGTAAGTATAATCCGCATGTCCAGGACGAAATGTCTTGGCAATATCACCGTAATCTTGCGAACGTTGGTCGGTATTCTCAATTAATAAACCAATAGGTGTGCCGGTAGTTTTACCTTCAAAAACACCTGACATTATTTTGACTTCGTCGGCTTCTCGGCGCGCGGTGGTAAAACGCGATGTACCCGGTCGGCGTCGATCAAGGTCGTGCTGTAAATCAGCTTCGTTAAGCTCTAAACCTGGAGGGCAACCATCAATAATGGCCCCTAAGCCTAACCCGTGGCTTTCACCAAATGAAGTAACTGTAAATAACTTACCAAAAGTATTACCTGACATAATGAATCTTACCCGTAAAAAATGATGATATACCAAATGCCTTAATGAATTGGTATCAGAGTGCCCAACAAACTACGCTAGGCAGCTTGTTGGGTATTAATTATTTATTGCCTGAAAATCTTGCTGATGATTTTCTAGTTGTGCTTTAGTTAAACGAAACACGCCATGGCCACCTCGTTCAAACGCCAACCACTGAAATGGCACGTTGGGGAAAGCAGCACTTAAATGGATTTGTGAATTGCCCACTTCACAAATCAATACGCCATTATCATGCAGATGACTCGCGGCTTGCGCCAAAATTTTTCGTACGATATCTAAGCCATCAAAACCACTGCCTAAGCCCATTACTGGCTCATGTAAATACTCTTGCGGCAATGCATCGACATCCTCTTGATCAACATAAGGCGGGTTTGTCACTATTAAATCATAACCTTGCCCTACGAGCCCAGAAAAAACGTCAGATTCAATTGGCATAACTTGTGCTGATAAACCATGACCTTCAATATTGATTTGTGCGACATTGAGTGCATCAATAGAAAGATCGGCTGCATCAACTTCTGCTTCAGGAAACGCAACAGCGCAGGCAATAGCAATACAACCACTACCGGTACATAAATCTAAAATTTGTTTTGGCGCATAATCAATTAAACCGGCAAATTTATTATCGATTAACTCACCTATGGGTGAGCGTGGCACTAGCACCCGTTCATCAACATAAAAGGGCAAGCCACAAAACATCGCTTGATTAGTTAGATATGCTGCAGGTAGCCCTTCAACCATTCGCCGCTCAAACAAGTGTAAAATCGCTATTCGCTCTTGAGATACCAAACAACATTGCATAAGATCATTAGATATTTCTTGCGGTAAAGCCAGTTGATGCATCACCAAAATAAGCGCTTCATGCCAAGCATTGTTTGTACCATGACCAAAATACAACTCAGCCTGATTAAACTGACTCGCACCAAAACGCACATAATCATTAACGGTATGTAATTGTTCACTTACCTCTACAAAATTTATTATTCCCACGCTTTCCTCAGGTTTTATTATCATAACACTTGTTTTTATTATTATACTTTCACTTGTTATTGTTCGTCGATGTTTTAAACTTCGCAAATGAAATCTAAAGACGCACTTAATGTGGAAGAAATAAATTTATTTAAAGACACCATAGGTAAGGTAAAACCTATGGTGCAGGACAGAATACACCCGGCAAAAAGAACCAGCAAGCAGAAAACGACTTTAGCAAAACAAAAAGATAAAAAAGCCTTGGCTGAGTTTCATTTCTCGGATGAATTTGAACCCGCGCTGAATCTTAATGGTCCTCTAAAGTACGTTCGTGATGGCGTTGATAGTTTTGAAGCTAAAAATTTACGCCGTGGTCAATACGCCCCTGACTTAATTTTAGACTTACACGGCCTTGATCTTTACCAGTCAAAACGTGAAATTGCCGCATTGCTTGCCGCTTGTGAAAAAGAGCATGCACAATGTGTTTGTATCGTTCATGGTTTAGGTGGCCGCATATTGAAAAATAAAGTGCCGCACTGGTTAGTACAACACCCTGATGTGATGGCCTTTCATCAAGCACCATTGGAATGGGGTGGCAATGGCGCCATACTGGTTTTAGTCGAATTAAAAGACAAGTTTAGTATTGATTAACCAAAACACTTAACGAGCCAGAGTCTCAAAAACATCATGGCAACCTAGCGCCGAACTTCATTAACTGAAAGCTTCATTAACTGACGACTTGATTAGGTGACATTAAGCGAATAAGCTCGCCATGCATTTTGTCGGTATCATAGTCAATTTGCGCTACCGAGCCCGTTTGAAATATCGGCATAGTGTTATCACTGCTCAATTCGGCGACCAAATAACTTACCAAAGGCATATGTGACACTAATAATATTTTCTGGTACTGCTCAACAGCGCAAACGGCATCAAGATAATCATGAACATCTTTAGCACTATCTTCTGGTGTAATAATACTTAAGGTTTGCCTTTTACCTACATTGCCTAATTGGCTAATCACGGCATCTGCCGTTTGTTGCGCGCGTAAATATGGGCTAACAAAAACACAATCAAATGAAAGACTGTTTTCTAATAACCATTGTCCCATAATTTTAGCTTCTTTGACGCCGTTTTCAGTTAACGGTCTGAGTGCATCAGACGGCGCAATCATTTTAGCTTGTCCGTGACGCATAACAAAAATTTGCATAAACACCTTAATTTCAACACAATTTTCAATATTGTTGATTGTAGGTCTAAACAAGATGAATCTTATATATTCAAGTGGTTTAGCCCTAGTTCTCAATAATTTTGGCTATAGTAAACGAATTGTTTAGCTTTTTATAACATCTAATAAGAATAAAATGGACTCACCTTATTCCTTAAGGTAATTTAGAAAGATTATCAATAGAGCATAGCCATACCGAGCTACAGCATAAATTGTGCGGGAGTAACCGTGAAACAAAGCCCGAATGACGCTAAACACTATCAAACCATCACCTTAGGCAATGGCTTAAGAGCTTTGTTGATCCATAACCCTGAATCAAATAAATCTGCCGCTGCTTTAGCCGTTAACGTGGGGCATTTTGATGATCCTAATCATCGACAGGGACTTGCTCATTTTCTTGAGCACATGCTATTTCTTGGCACCAAAAACTTTCCTGATGGCAGTGAATATCAGAAATTTATTAATCAACATGGCGGCAGTAATAATGCTTGGACAGCAACAGAACATACCTGTTTTTTCTTTGATATAGGTTATCAACATTTCAGCGCGGCAATAGCACGTTTTGGCGAGTTTTTTACTATGCCGTTATTATCTGAAGAATTTGTTAACAAAGAACGTAAGAACATTGACGCCGAATTCAAACTCAAGCTTAAAGACGATATTCGACGCCTTTACGACGTTCACAAAGAAACCATTAATCAAGCTCACCCTTTCGCAAAGTTTTCTGTCGGTAGCAGTGAGACCTTAGCCGATAAAGTCGGTTACAATTTACGCGATGAGTTGTGTGAGTTTTTTCAAAAGCATTATCAAGCGCATTTTATGACCTTAGTGTTAGAAGGACCACAAACGCTCACCGAATTAGAAAACTTAGCCCATGAGCATTTTTCCAAGATCAACACTAATGGCATGGCTAAAACAAAAATTAGTGAGCCGCTTTACTTGGCCCAGCATCAACAAAAATGGATCACGGTGCAGCCAGTTAAAAACGATCAACAGCTGATCATTAGCTTTGCCATGCCAAGTATTGATCAATTTTATCGTCAAAAGCCTGAAGCTATTCTGGCCTACTTAATTGGGCATGAAGGTCCGGGTAGCATTTTATCATTATTAAAAAGTAAACAATGGGCGCTGGCTTTAACGGCTGGCTCAGGCATAAATGGCTCTAATTTTAAAGATTTCAATATTAGCATCTCACTTTCTGAATTAGGTACACAGCACATCACTACCATTGTCAGTATCGTATTTTCATATCTAAATTTACTTAAACAAGCGCCAATTAATCAACAGTATTATCAAGAGAAAAAAGCCTTAGCTGAGTTATCATTTTCTTACCAAGAAAAACTATCACCTCTGAACTCTGTCAGCCAACTTGTGATCAATATGCAACATTATCCAGAGCAAGATTACATTTTCGGTGATTACGTTATGGAAGGTCAAAATCAAACAACACTAAATACCTTACTTAGCTTAATGGTTGCGACTAATATTCGCATTATTTCTATCGATAAAAATGTTCCTCAACAGTCTCATGTTAACACTAGTAAATGGTATCAAGTTCCCTACTCGGTCAAGGATATTAAACCTGAGGAAATTGAGCAGTGGCAAAATGCCCCCAAGATAGACGCGCTTTTTTTACCCAGCAAAAACCCTTATATAGTGTCCCGGCCTAAGCTGATAAAAAATGATGATACAGAAAATAGCCCGCTGACACCGCCCAAAAATATTTGTCAGCAAAATGGTTTAAATGTTTGGTTTAAACATGACACTAGTTTTAATACTCCTAAAGGCTATATCTATCTCTCTATAGACTCTCCAGCCGTAATAGAAAGTGCTAGCACGATAGCAATGACACGTTTATTTATTGACCTTTACAGCGACGCTGTTATTGAGGAGCATTACAACGCCGAATTAGCAGGCATTCACTATCACCTATATTCTCATCAGAGTGGGCTAACGCTAAAATTATCAGGCATTAGTACAAAACAAGAAAAACTATTGCCGCTATTGTTAGCTAGTTTAATGCAGGGAAAATTTTGTCCGAATAAATTCGAATTATTTAAGCAAGAGCTGCTCAGTCACTGGAAAAACGCAGAAAACAGCAAATCAATTTCACAACTATTTGCCAACCTTAGCGCCACAATGCAACCCAAAAGCCCCAGTAACCAAAGTTTAATTAATGCCCTAGAAAAAATAGCGTTTCAAACGTTTACAAATTTTGTAGCCCGTATTTTTGAAAACACCGCGGTCAATTTACTCATTCATGGCAATTGGTCCCGACGGTCTGCTGACCATATTATTACCAAGATTAAACAAGTTTTTGATGGCAAGTTATCTCAAGATAACCAAGTTGAAGTTCCATGTCTAGATCTTCAAGGCATAGGCCCATTAACACTACCGATGGAGTTACCAGAGCATGATCACGCAGCTTTACTCTACTACCCCATGCCAAATAAAGATTTGCGCACAATCGCGTTAACCATGTTAACTAATCAATTATTGTCGCCTATTTTCTTCCAAGAAATGCGCACAGAAAAACAATATGGCTATTTGGTTGGTGTCGGTTTTATACCGATTAATTGTTACCCAGGCATTGCTTTTTATATTCAATCGCCGCACACCGACTCAGTAACATTAACAGAGGCCATGAATGACTTTATCGCTCGAACAAATAATTACATTACCAATTTGCCTGCTGAGCACTGGCAGCATTTACAATTTGGCCTAGCAAGTCAGTTACAAGAAAAAGATACGAACTTGAGAATTAAAAGTCAGCGTTATTGGGCCGCTATTTGTAATAAAGAAGCCTCTTTTGACCAAAAGCAAAAACTCATTGCTATGATTAAAACTATCTCAATAGATAATGTAGCTGAATTTCTCCAACAATATTTTAATGGCGCAGAGCTAAAAGATCGCTTGTCGTTATTAAGTTATGAAAACAAAACGCAGTTAGATAAAATGACCAAGAATGTAACTATTAATGACAATATCGAATTTTTATTGAAAAAATGTCAAAGAAAATATTAAGTTAGCCGATACAAACAAGTGAATATATTAATAACCGGAATATCACCACACAATGCCGACACAATAACAGCAAAGATTGACTTAGTTCCTCACATCCATTGTAATAGGGCCTAGCATCCAGAAATAATCAAAATATATGGCATACCTAATAAGCTAAATCATTAAGGTATAGGTTTAACTAAAAAGGGTTGTATTAGTGCTTTTGCTTTTTTTCAAAAAAAAATTAATTTCTCAATTTCGTGCCATGTTTGCTGTCTTAGCTCTAGTGACTCTCCTATACCCTTATGGCAAAATTCTAGCGTCAGAAAACAATATTAATACCCCCCCACTGAAGTTTGACCGCATCTCAATTGCCGAAGGTTTATCACAGAGCTATGTTTACGATATTATACAAGACAACAATGGCTTTATATGGATAGCTACACAGGACGGTTTAAATCGTTATGATGGCAAAAACTTCGTTTATTATCGTCACGATAGTACCGATAAAAGCTCTATTGCTGGCAACTTCATTCGCAAACTTTTTATAGATAAGCAAAATATAATGTGGGTTGGAACAAACGAAGGATTAAGCCGTTACAACGAAGCATTAGACAGTTTTGACAACTTCTTTCATCAAACCAACGACAGCAACTCGCTCAAAGACAACGAAATTTGGGACATTTATCAAGACCAACAAAATGATATTTTAGTATCCACCAAAGAGGGTCTACATAAATACGACCAAAACAATAAAAACTTCTCTCGAATAAGAATTCGAGGTTTTGATTCGGCTTTAAGAGAAATTAAAACCATCTTTCAAGACAACAAAGGTAATTATTGGCTTGGCACTTATGATAAAGGGATATATTTAGCCAATAGTGCAATGTCATTTTTAGTCCCACTGTCAGGCGAAAACAAGTGGAATTTATCAATTAATGCTACGGGCCTTTTTGACCTGAAAATTATTGATAATCAATATTGGCTAGCAACTGATAATGGTTTATTTGTTATTTCTCAAGAATATAAAATTAAAAAGCATTATTCAGCTAACGAAGAAAATGTAAATGGTAAATTATTATCAAATAATGTGAGAGCTATCACATTATTAAATGAATCAGCGGTTTGGTTAGGTACGCTAAATGGCCTAAACATTATCAACTTGTTAACGGGAAATATAGATGCATATCAAACTGTGCAACATAAAAATGCTATCTCCAATAATTATATATTAAAGTTGTTCAAAGACAGTGCAGATAATATTTGGATTGGTACAGACGGAAATGGCATTAACACCTTTAATAGCTTGCAGCTAAAGATTAGGCATGGCTTATTTAATTATGAAAAAGCATCGAGCGCTGTATATGCTTTTGCAGAATCTGAAGACGGGAGGGTTTGGTTTGCAACAGATGATGGAAAACTAAGCTACCTAAATGCAGAAGAAAAAATCGTCCAACTAAAAATTGGAAATATGTCTACTATTTCTCACTTAATGTTAGATAATAAAGATAATTTTTGGCTACGAACTGAAGCAGAAAGTTCGAATCAACCAGGAAGTCTCTATTACTTTAATACTAAAACTTTAAAATTAACTGAAAACAAATTTTGGAAAAACAATTCCCATCACACCAACTTAAGTCAATTGTTTTTAATAAAAAATAAAATTTGGTTTATAGATAGCAAAATGCAGTTAGCATCGTTTAACATTCAAACCAATCAATTTGAAACTTATGTGCAGGAAAATGGAAGTATATTTACTACATTAAAATACGATGATGATAACAGAATATGGCTCTCCACAAATAAAGGTGAAATTTTAAACTTTAATGTTGAAAAACTTGAATTTTCAAAAAAACTATATTTACTTTCAGATAGAAGTAAATTTGGAGAAATATCAACTATTGCTATATCAAATGAATGGATCTGGTTAGGCTCACGACGCAATGGCTTAGCAATAATAAACAAAAAAAATAGTACGGAATTACATTTTAACGAAAAGAACGGTCTGAGCAACAACTTCATTGCTGATATAGTTATTGACTCGATTGGTACAGGTTGGCTTTCAACCAATATCGGAATCAACTCAGTTGACCCAAAAAATAAATTAGTTAAGTCTTTTAATAAAGATATGCTAATAAGTGACAATGAGTATATTAGTGATAGTTCAATACTAACATCTGGAGAGACTATTTTTTTTGGTGGAATAAATGGTTTTCATACATTTATCCCTCAAGAAGTTTCTCAAATAAGACAACGTATACCCACTCCCATTATTTCTAATATATTAATAGCCAACAAAGAGGTGCCTGTTGCTAGCGCTTTACAACCAAACGCAATAGATAAAGAATTTCATATAGAAAACTCACCGAATCATTTAACTTCTCTTAATTTACAGCATATTCAATCTCAATTTAGTATTGAATTTGTCGCACCTAACGCAAAGCTACCAAACCAGATAAATTATCGTTATCGTCTGGTTGGTTTAGATGAGAATTGGATTGATGCCGGTAAAAATAACCAAAGAGCAACTTATACAAATTTAAGTCCCGGTGACTACACTTTCGAAGTACAAGCATACGATTTACAAAACAACCAAGAAAGTGCAATAAAAACGCTAAATATTACCATAATGCCACCATGGTGGCTGTCACCTGGTGCCATATTTTTCTATAGCCTTATTGCACTATTAATCTTCGCCTACATATTGCAACAGATACGCCATAAGCGTCTTTATCACCTACAAATAAAGTTAAGTGAAGAGCGTCTTAAACTATCTCTTTGGGGCAGTGGCGATGAAATGTGGGATTGGAACATAAAGAGCGGAAAAATATTTCGCTCGAATATATGGGGAGTTTTAGAATTCCCGCAAGATGGCAAGCGAAATGTTGGAGCAGATCAAACCAATATTCACCAACACGATATCCCACGAGTACGGGAAGCTTTAAACCAGCACATGGAAGACAATAGCGAACACTTTGAAGCGACCTATCGTGTTAAAGATAAAGACGAAAAATGGATCTGGGTGCTAGACCGTGGAAAAATTGTCGAACGAGATGAAAAAAACAAACCTAGCCGAATGACAGGGACCTTAAAAGATATTAGTCAAATTAAACGCGCCGATGAACGTTTAAAGCTTTTTGCAAAATGTATCGAGAATATTTCAGACGCGATTGTTATTTATGACCGTCAATTTACTGTCGTAGATATCAATCAAGCATTTCAAAATATAACCGGTAAAAATAAGTTACAAATGCAAGGGACTTTACTTAATTTTGATCAATATCCTGATAGCTTTAATCAAAAGGTTAAACAGCATTTAATGACCAAAGGTAATTGGCACGGTGAAATAAAAAGTAAACGTGACAATGGCGAGATTTATTCAACTGACTTTAATATCGATATCATTCGTGACGACAGTGGTAATATATCGCACTTTGTCGGCGTTTTTTCTGATATAACCAAACGCAAGCAAACAGAAGCAGAATTAAGAAAACTTGCCAATACCGACACCTTAACTGGGTTACCGAATCGTGCTTATTTTCAAGCCAATCAACAAAAATTAGTGAGCAATAAAGTCCCACATGCCTTACTGGTGTTTGATTTAGATAACTTTAAAAAAGTTAATGACTCATTAGGGCATGAAGTTGGCGATGTTTTGCTATGCAAAGTGGCCGAACGCATTAAAATTCTAGGCCGAAATCAAGATACGGTTTATCGTTTAGGTGGCGATGAATTTAGTTTAATTGTTGAGAACACCAATGATCTTCATACCATCACCCACATCGCCAAAGAAGTTTTAAAATCTATTGCACTACCGCTTAGGCTTAAAAGCCAAGAAATTGTGCTTTATAGTAGTATTGGCATCGTAATTTATCCTGAAGATGGCGCGAGTCCACAAGAGCTCCTTAAGAATGCCGATACGGCCATGTACCATGCGAAAAACACGGGTGGTAATAAATACCAATTTTTCAGCGACTCAATGAATAAAACCGCCGTTAAACGCCTGCAAATAGAAAGCTTAATTCGACACGGATTAAAGGAAGATTTATTTTCGGTTTTTTATCAACCAAAAATCGAGATTGCAACAGGAAAAATAGCGGGTATGGAGGCCTTAGTTCGTTTTGAAACACCGAATAAAGGCATAATAAGCCCAGTGGTCTTTATCCCTGTGTCAGAAGAAACAGGGCAAATTATAGATATTGGTGAGATAGTTTTACGCAAAGCATGCTTTGCCACTAAAAAGTGGGTCGATACCGGGCTTTTTGACGGACGTGTGGCGGTTAACCTTTCGGCAGTGCAGTTTACCCAACCAAATTTGGTGGCAATGATTGCTGATACGTTAAAAGAAAGTGGCTTATTGGCAAAATATCTTGAGCTAGAAATCACTGAAGGCACGGTAATGGACTCACCACAAAAAGCGATTGATACTATGTTACAAATTCGTGCGATGGGCATCCATTTATCACTGGACGATTTTGGTACGGGTTATTCTTCACTAGCCTATTTGAAAAAATTCCCCTTAAATACGTTAAAAATAGACAAAGCCTTTGTTGATGATATTGAAACCTCAGAGCAAGGACGGAATATGGTGGCAACGATAGTGACTATCGCGCATAACTTAGGTATGCAAGTGGTCGCAGAAGGTGTTGAAACCAATCAGCAATTGAGTTTTTTATCTGGCTTACGTTGCGAACAATTACAAGGCTACCTTTATAGTAAACCGCTACCTAAAGGTGACTTCCAAAAATATCTGCTTTCTTTTCAAATTGCCAATAAATCCACTTCATTTGGAAAAAATGCCATTTAAACAAAGTCGTCAACTTTATGACGCTGTAAATTTTATGTAAAAATTGCGTTAAGAGCCTTGTAAATTAAGACTTTTATTGTTGGCACGATTTTCGCTTTACTCTTATTGAATTTAATTTAATTTAATAACAATAAGGAATACCATGCTTAGTTCATTAATTTTATCTTTGGTAATGTCAGGTGCACCTGCTGCTGCAAACGTAAACGTAAACGACTTCAACGCTGAAGTCACTGGTACAAAGCGAGGAACAGTTCGTATAGGTACTAAACGCGGCACAGTTCGCATTGGTACTAAACGTGGCACCGTTCGCATTGGCACTAAACGTGGCACCGTTCGTATATAGGAGGCTTTATGATTAATTTAATTAAATCATTATTTATGACTGCGAAAACTGAAAACACTATTGCGGCAAGCATCGAAATAAAAGAAATGCCTGCAAGTACTTGGTGGAATTAAGACCTTATAAAGCCTGTTGATTTTTATAAAGATTATTAGACACTACGCTACAAGGAAGTTAGCGTCTTTATAAATTAAAAGTTACTGACATTAAAACAGGCTATATTTTTTATTATGCTGGAAATAACAGGCAATCAAAACCAAAACGCTGGTATATCTTTACACGTTTTTTCATACAAAACATAGGCCAAACAAAAGGACCAAACATTAAACCGGCTATTGCCCATCGCTTTATACCTAAGCCACTGCTGATTGCCTGGCAATAAAAAAACAAAGAAAAAACAACGCTTAATACCCCGCTGAATAACAAAATCATGCTCTACTCACTTTGAAAAATTAGACTTGAAAAGTAAAAAAACCAACACGCCTAGTTATTTTAACAAGTTTAGAGTAATTATTCAAAAACTATGTATTTTATTGTTAGCTTATTATCTCAAATTAATAGACCTCTATTAAAAAAAACAATAAAAAAAGAGGCAATAAATTGCCCCTTAGTAAATCAATTATCACCACCTTAGCGGTAAATAAATACCGTATAAGATAATGTTAGCCAGAGTATAGGCTAATTATAAAAGCTTTCATTTTGCTCTGCCATTTTCACTAAGGCATCACAAGGCGTAAATCGCTCACCAAATTCAGCTTGCCATTTGGTTAATTTACTCACTAAAGTTGCCGCGCCAATCTTATCCATATATTTGAAGGGTCCACCAAGGAAAGGCGGGAAGCCTATACCAAAAATAGCGCCAATATCGCCGTCACGGGCATTGCGGATAATATCTTCATCTAAACAACGAGCTGCTTCATTAAGCATCATATAAACACAGCGCTCAACTTGTGCGTCAGTAACCGTGGTATTGCTCACCTTAAGCCCTAGCAAGGCGTATACACTTTCATCGACTAATTTTTTCTTACTTTTAGTATTATATTGATAAAAGCCTTTTTTAGTTTTTTTACCTAAACGGCCATCATCAATTAATTTAGAAAATGCCTTTGGTGGAGCAAATCTATCACCTAATTCTGCTTGTAGAATGGGACCGATTTTAGCACCGACGTCAAGACCCACTTCATCTAATAGCTGCATAGGTCCAACGGGAAAACCAAACTTAACCATAGCTTTATCAAGCGCTTTAATAGAGCAACCTTCAAGCAATAACGTCGCGGCTTCATTTAAATAAGGCGCTAAGATACGGTTAACATAAAAACCGGCTTTATCTTTTACCACAATCGGTGTTTTGCCTTGCTGCTTGGCAAATGCGACGGTAGTCGAGATAGTTTGATCAGAGGTTTTATCGTGGGCGATAATTTCCACTAACGGCATTTTGTCAGCCGGTGAAAAGTAATGTAGACCAATAACATTTTCAGGTCGTAAAGCGTGCTCTGCTATTTGGCCTATTGGCAAGCTTGAAGTGTTACTGGCGAAAATAGCACTTTCTTTACAATGGCTTTCAATATCCGCCAGCATATTTTGTTTTAAGGCTAAATCTTCAAACACCGCTTCAACAACAAGACCAACATTGCCAAAGCCAGTATATTCTGTCGTACCGGTTATTAGGGCTAATTGACTTTGCATTTCGCTATGACGCATAAAACGGCGTTTAACTTTTTTGTTTAACAAATCATAACCATATTTTAAGGCATGGCTGATACCTTGATTTGAAATATCTTTTATCCGCACAGGTAATTTAGCTTTTGTTGCTGTGACAAAAGCGATACCTCCCCCCATTAGACCGCCACCGAGTACTGCGGTATTAGTTATTTTTTTAGGCGCCACACCTTCAACGCCCTGCTCTTTTTTCATATCTGTGGTCGCAAAAAATAGTTGTCTAAGCTGAACAGAAACATCACTCATCACTAATTGACCAAAATGGTCAGCTTCCACTTGATAACCTTTTGAAGCAGCTTGCTCAACACCGGCTCGAATACAGTCAATTATTTTTAAAGGTGCAGGATAGTTACCTTTAGTTTGACCTAATACCATTTTTGTCGCTTTAGAGAATAAAATATTTCGGCCTACGCTGTTACCTTCAAGTAACTTATCCATCATTGATAATTGACGAACTTTAGGTTTTACCTTGCCAGAAAGCGCTAGCTGCTCTGCAGTTTTCAGTAAAATACTCGACGGCACTACCTCATTTACCAAACCCGATTTTAATGCTTGCTTAGCACGTAATTGCTTACCGGTTAGCATCATATCTAATGACTTTTGAATCCCAACACGCTTGGGTAATCGTTGCGTGCCACCACCACCTGGCAGTAAACCTAATTGCACTTCAGGCAAGCCTAGGACGGTTTTTGGGCTGTCGCTACAAACGATGGCATGACACGCCATAGCAAGCTCTAATCCGCCACCTAAACAAGCGCCATGCACTGCAGCAACAACCGGGATTGATAAATTTTCCAGTTGATCAAAAATCATTTGCCCTTGACGTGACAAAGCCGTGGCTTGCGCAGCAGAAGTACAATTCGCCAACATATGCACATCAGCGCCGGCGACAAAAGAATCCGCTTTACCACTGGCTAATACTAAGCCAGTAATCGACTTGTCTTCGCGAATCTCTTTTAATATTTCCGCGATCTCATCAGAAAATTCAGCTTTTAAAGTGTTCATAGAGTCGCCTTTAACGTCCATGATCAAATGCGCTATACCATTTTCTTGGCGAGCTAAACTAAAGCTTTTATTATTTTCTGCTTGTTCACTATTTGTTACATCAGTCATTAATCTGTCTCCACAATCATAGCCGCGCCTAAACCACCAGCTGCACAAGCTGTGGTTAAGCCAACACCGCCGCCACGGCGGTTTAATTCATTCAATGTTTGTACAATCAATCGAGTACCTGTTGCTGCAAACGGATGACCATAAGCTAACGAACCACCCATGACATTGAATTTGTCCATGTCGATTTCACCAATGGCTTTATCACGCCCTAAATGCGTTTGGGCAAACTTGTTACTGGCAAACATTTTCACGTTGGCCAGCGCCTGTGCCGCAAAGGCTTCATGCATTTCAATTAAATCTATATCGGCTAAATTCATGCCGGCACGCTGTAAGGCGATTGGCGAAGCATAACTTGGCCCCATTAGCATATCTTCCCAAACATCAATAGCGGCAAAGCCGTAACTGCGAATGTAGCCTAAAGGTTTATAACCTAGTTCTTTAGCTCGGCCTTCACGCATCATTAAAATGGCCGAAGCGCCATCGGTTAGCGGCGTACTTGTCGCCGCGGTTACCGTACCGTGTTTGCGATCAAAAACGGGGCGTAATTTTGCATAACTGGCTAACTCTGAGTTTTCACGAATACAATTATCTCTTTCGATAAATGACTTATAGGGTTCGCTATGGGCGGTCATCACCTCACCGGCTAGCTTACCTTCTTGCCAGCTTTTCGTGGCTAAAGTATGTGAGCGATGCGCTAATGCATCTTGTGCTTCACGGGTAATACCATGTGTTTTTGCCATTTGTTCTGCAGTATGTCCCATTGACAAACCAGAAGAATATTCGGCAACGGCCGGAGGTACAGGTAATATATCCTTAAAGTTAAGCTGGCGAATAAGCGCCATTTTTGCACCAAATGAGCGGGCTTTACTTAAATCTAATAAGGTGCGAGCAAATTTCTTCGAGACACCAATGGGCGCAACAGACGAAGAGTCAGCACCGCCAGCAATACCCACATCAACAAAACCCGCCATAATTGACTCAGCAACATTAACGGCAGATTGAAAACTAGTCGCACAGGCACGAGAAACACTATAAGCATCAGTATGAACATTCATGCCAGTACCTAGTACAATTTCACGGGCAATATTGGGTGCTTCTGGCATTTGTACTACTTGCCCAAACACTAACTGGTCGATAATTTTTGGGTCAACGTCATGCTTTTGTAGTAATTCATTGACAACAATTTTGCCTAAGTCGACAGCAGGAACACCATGAAAAGCAGTCGCTTGTTTTGCAAACGGCGTACGTAATCCCGCGACTATAGCTATACGCTCTCCACTGCCGGTTATTAATTTTGATTTTGTCATTTTTAATTCCATCTTGTTGCAACACTCAAGAGGTCAGACCTCTTCGGATTTGTGATAATTCTAACCAACTATAGAAATAATTCAATCATTAGCTTCAAAATTTAAGCAAACTTATATTCTGAACATACCGAGAACACACCAAGTAACTAAAAAGATAAAGAAAAAACCCTACAATTTTGTCATGGTGGTTGTTTTTTTAAAAGCTGAACCTTATATCTACTTATGTGTCAGACCTGCTGACTTAAACTTTTTTAATCAATAAGAACGATAAACTATGGCTATTGAACACTTTTCCTCATTAAAAGAACATTTATCTTCACAAATTATTGGACAGCACGCCCTTGTTGAAAACTTACTGATAGCGCTTTTAGCTGATGGACATCTTATTGTAGAAGGTCCTCCGGGTTTAGCAAAAACTCGTGCAGTTAACGCATTAGCGCAAGGTATCGAAGCAGACTTTCATCGCGTTCAGTTTACCCCTGATTTATTACCAGCAGATTTAACCGGCACAGATATCTATCGCCCTGAAGATGGTACCTTTGTTTTTCAACCCGGACCATTATTTCGTAACTTAGTCTTAGCCGATGAAATAAACCGCGCGCCGGCAAAAGTTCAGTCTGCCTTATTAGAGGCGATGGCGGAAGGCCAAATTACGGTGGGCCGCAATACTTACCCCTTACCTGAATTATTTTTAGTTATGGCAACACAAAACCCGATTGAGCAAGAAGGCACTTATCCGCTGCCTGAAGCGCAGCTTGACCGTTTTTTGATGCATGTTGAAATCGATTACCCTGATGCCGCTAGTGAGTTAGAAATTTTAAAACTTAACCGCGGTGAAGCATTAAAAGTAGCAACAAAAACCATTGAAAAAATGACTCAGGCTGATATTTTTGCTGCTCGCAAAGAAACCATGCAAATTCATATGGCGCCAGCGGTGGAAAACTATATCGTTGATTTGATCATGGCAACTCGTCATCCAGAAAAGTACGACGACAAATTAAAACAATGGCTTGCCTACGGTGCTAGCCCGCGCGCTACTATCGCACTTGACCGCTGTGCACGAGCAAGAGCTTGGCTAAATAACCGAGACTTTGTTAGCCCTGAAGATGTTCAAGCGGTTTTTCACAACGTATTGCGTCACCGGATAATAATGACTTATCAAGCTGAAGCAGAAGGTATCAGTAGTAATCAACTACTTGATCACTTACTCAGCTTAGTGGCGGTTGCCTAAGCGCAAGTTACCTTTATGTGGTTTAATCAAAAAAAATCGACCGAGCAAAACAACCCGCAATTGTTGCTTAATGAACTGGTCAGTAATGGCATCGAATTAACCATTGAAGAGTTAATTCGTTATCAGGCTAAAAGCTCACTCATTAATTTAGCCGCCTCAAAAAGTTTACGTGGCAAAATGTCAGGCAATTATCTCGCCCGCAGCAAAGGTCGAGGCATGGAGTTTGATGAAGTTCGCCATTATCAAAATGGTGACGACATTCGCGCTATTGACTGGCGGGTGACGGCTCGCACAGGAAAAACACACACAAAATTATTTCATGAAGAAGTGGAACGACCCGTGCTTATTGCCACCGACTTAAGCACCAGCATGCTTTTTGGTAGCCGTTTACTTTTTAAATCAGTGCAAGCAGCACATGTTGCAGCCTTAGTGGCTTGGCATGCCAAGTCACGCGGCGATCGCATTGGCGGTATTGTTTTTAACCAACACAATCACCAAGAATTAAAACCCCGTAGCAGGCAACAAGGTGTGCTGCATTACTTGCATGCGTTAGTCCAGAAACACGCGGATTCTTTAACTATTGCTAGCGACCCCTTAAACCGTGAACAAGCAATATTAGCCTTTGAACAAAACTGTGCTCGCCTACGCCAACTCGCTAAACCCGGTAGCTTAGTTTATCTGATCACCGATGCCTTTAATCTCACGGATGAAGCGGTGCGCCATTTAGCTCATATTACTCGACATTGTGAATTAGTCGTTTGCTTGCTCAGCGATCCACTCGAACAAAAACTGCCAGAAAGTAAACATAAAATCAGCGTTGGCATCACTAATGGTGGTGATAATGATGAGCGTCAACAATTAATACTCGGTGACCCAGCACTGGCAGAAAAATATCATCAACAGGCCCTGAGTTTAAGTAACACCAAAGAAGAAAAACTAACTAAAGCTGGCGTGCGCTTACTGCACTTTTGTGCCAGTGAAGCACTCGAAACTCAATTACATCGAGGAGTAGCGTCATGGATCCGCTAGCACAATTAAGTGATATTCATCTACCGGCCAATGTGCACGGTTATCCTATCGCACCAGGTTGGTGGCTTTTAGCCGTTATTGTTTTAGCCTTAATCATTTATGGCCTATTAAAACTGCGACAAGCCATGATTAAACGTCAGGCGCAAAAAATGGCACTCAAACAATTATCAACAGCGACTGACATCAGCGCTATGGTAGCCTTACTAAAATGGGCGGCTTTACAATACTTTCCACGACCACAAGTCGCACACTTAACTGGCCATGCTTTTAAAAGCTTTTTAATTGCCACATTACCCCCTAAGCATCAGCAAGAATTTACTGAACTTAGCGCCGAACACTTTGTTTCTGTTTACCAAAGTACTGCGGTAAGTACTACAACAAGTACTACAGCAAATATAATATCGGCTGAATTTTCAAATGCAGCGAAATTATGGCTTAGCCATGCTTTACCACCCAAAAAAGAGTTAGCTAGGTTAGCGCCTGCAATAATTAAAAACGCAAAAACTACCTTGCATAACAGCCCAGCAGCAGATAAATCAGCTAACGTAGTGCTTGAAAATGACGGAGAAAAATCATGATCCATTTTGATTTCCTCTGGGCCTTAATCGCCCTACCACTACCGTTACTTGTCTATTGGTTACCGGCTAAAAAACAAGTACAAGCCGCGCCACTTAGAATGCCCACCATCATTAAAGGTATTCAGACACCAGAGTTTGCCCCCGAAAAGAAGAAGTCATCAATACTCATACTCAGCCTTACTTGGCTGTTACTGGTACTAGCGAGCACTCAACCACAATGGCTGGGTGAATCTGTCAATGTGCCCACTGAAGGGCGCGAGATGATGATCGCGGTTGATTTATCCGGCAGTATGCAAGTAGAAGACATGAGCCTCAATGGCCGCAGCGTTAATCGTCTTGATATGTTAAAGCAATTACTAGGTGAATTTATCGCACGACGCAGTGGTGACAGGTTAGGTTTGA
The DNA here is from genome assembly GCF_014077085.1 of Colwellia sp. MB02u-9. Lineage (NCBI taxonomy): Bacteria > Pseudomonadati > Pseudomonadota > Gammaproteobacteria > Alteromonadales > Colwelliaceae > Colwellia > Colwellia sp. MB02u-9. The sequence goes on along the minus strand of NZ_JACGVF010000069.1, from coordinate 16,427 downwards.
TCTTATTCGCTGACGATGCTTATATGCAAACGCCGATGACCTTTGATCGTAAAACCGTGCAACAAATGCTTGATGAAACAGTGTTGGGCTTAGTCGGCAAAAAAACTGCGATTGGTGACGCTATCGCACTTGCGGTTAAACGCTTTGATGAAAAGAAAGAATCAAATAGGGTTTTATTGTTACTCACCGATGGTCAAAATACCGCGGGTAAAATTACCCCCGACCAAGCGCTTGAATTAGCTGTAGCAAAAAACATCACCATATACACTATTGGTATTGGCGCTGATGTTATGGTGCAAAACTCATTATTTGGCGCTCGTCGCGTCAACCCTTCAAGTGATCTTGATGAAGAGTCTTTACAACGTCTGGCTGATGAAACCGGTGGTTATTATTTTCGCGCTCGCGCCAGTGAAGACATGAGTGAAATTTATCAACTATTGGACGCTCTTGAACCCGTAGAACAAGAACAACAACAAATGCGACCTTTAACCGCTTTGTTCCACTGGCCTTTAGGCTTAGCCTTGCTGATAAGCTTACTCACGTTGTTAACTAAGAGCATCTCCAATGGTCGATTTTTCCTCAACAAAAAAGCAGCAACCGGAGTGACGGATTAATATGGCTGACTTTCATTTTATTCGCCCGCTCTGGCTATTAAGCATAATTGGCTTATTTTTAATGCTGTTTATGTTAAAAAAATTGCGTGTTAAGCAGTCAGGTTGGCAGCAACTGCTACCGGCACATTTAGCAAAAGTATTAGTGCAAGGTAACGCTAAAGCAAAATCTAACTCATTGCTGCTGCCGTTTTTAATCGGCTTACTGTCAATTTTAGCCATGGCAGGACCGAGTTGGCAAAAACTACCACAGCCGGTTTATCAAGTAGCACAAGGCTCAGTGTTGATCATGGACATGTCGTACTCTATGTATGCCACCGACGTTGCTCCTAATCGCCTAACACGCGCACGTTATAAAGCCATAGATTTACTCGATAGTATTAAAGACGGTGAAATCGGTCTTATTGCCTATGCGGGTGATGCTTTTAATATTAGTCCGTTAACCGATGACAGCAATAACATAAAATTACTTTTACCCTCATTAAGCCCGGAACTTATGCCGGTGTTGGGTAGCAACCCATTTGCCGCATTGGCACTGGCCAATGAAATGTTAATCAATGCCGGTCATAAAGACGGCGATATTTATTGGTTCACTGACGGTATCGATAATATTGATATTCAAGATATAACCCAATGGTCACGCGATCATCCTTATCGGCTTAATATTCTTGGCATTGGTACAAAAACTGGCGCGCCCATTAAACTCAGTAATGGCGAACTGATGAAAGATGACAATGGCGCGATTATTGTGCCTAAGTTAACAGTGCAAGCTTTACAGGGCTTAGCCCAACGCGGTAGAGGCAACTACGCCACCCTGACCCAGAACAACAAGGATATTGAACGACTGACCTTCAAACCGCTCAGCACTGACATGGACACTGACAACACCAAAGCCAGTGAAAATACCGGCGATCAATGGCAAGAGTTTGGCCCCTACTTACTGTTATTAATTCTGCCTATGGTGTTAAGTTATTTTAGACGTGGCGCACTACTGGCAACCCTGCCGTTCGCTTTAATGTTAATACCCAATAACCAGGCTCAGGCTGATATTTGGCAAGATCTTTGGAAAACTAAAGATCAACAAGGTCAAGCGCACTTTAACAGTGAGCAATATCAGCAAGCAGCAGAACAATTTAAAAACCCACTATGGCAAGGTAGTGCCTACTACAAAGCCGGTGATTACCAACAAGCCTTAGCCGCATTTAAACAAGAAAACACCGCAGAGGCGCTATTTAATCAAGGTAATGCTTTAGCTAAATTAGAAAAATTTGACGATGCAATAGCGGCCTATGAACAAGCCTTACAGCGCGATCCAAACTTAGCCGATGCAAAAGCGAATAAAGCCTTGCTTGAAAAGTTAAAGCAACAACAAGAACAGCAAGAGCAAGAATCTGGTGACGAAGAACAGAAAAATGATCAACAAAACAATGACCAGCAAGACAATGATCAACCAGGTGAAAACCAAGACGGTGACAGTCAAGACAGCCAAAGCCAGAACAGTGACAGCCAAGACAGCGAACAGCAGCAGCAAAATCAACAGAACTCAGATAAACAAGAGCCAGGCGAACAAGATGAATCTTCTGCGCAAAAAGATGCTGAAGAAGGCCAAGAGCAAAAAAATCAGCAAGAAACTGACCGCGATAAACAACAGCAAGCTAAAAATGCACAAGAAGCGAAAGCCCCTGAAGATTCAAGCGATGCACAAAGCCTAGCAGCCAAAGAGTTAGCCGAACAATTGGCCAAAGAAACCGAACAAAAACATCAACAATTACTCAACAAAGTCACTGATGACCCCTATATGTTACTGAGAAATAAAATGCAGTTAGAGTATCAAAAACGTAGTCAAGATCGTCGAAATGTAGGAGTTAAGAAAAAGTGGTAAAAGTTATAATTTCTTTGTTGGCTATTTTATTATCATGTCATAGCTACGCATTAACAAAAGTCAGCGCATCGGTTGATAAAAACCTGACCATGGCTAATGAATCGTTAATATTAACCATTACCGCCGATGATGATGTTAACGCAAACGCCTTAGATACATCAGCACTATTAACTGACTTTATTGTCGGTAGAACATCGGTTAGCTCACAAACTAGCATGATCAATTTTGACACCACACGCACCACCACATGGAATACGGTGTTAATACCTCGAAGTTCAGGTGAGCTAGTGATACCCGCGTTTGACATTAATGGTTTCAAAACCCAAGTCATCACCATTAATTCACTAGCGGCAAACGAATCAGCCACTGCAAACCAGCAAGACCTGTTTATCACCACACAAGCCTCTGCCACCGACTTATATGTTCAGCAGCAAATCACGTTAACCGTAAAACTACACTTCGCTGCAGAATTAAAGCGTGGCAGTTTGAGCGAGCCCAGCCTAGTCAGCGCCAATATTTTACAAATTGGCAAAGACAAAGAATCAGAAAGTATTATCAAAGGCAAACGTTATCGTGTTATTGAACGCGTGTACGCCATTAGCCCACAAAAAAGCGGTGATATGATATTAAAAGCACCGGTTTTTTCTGGCGAGATCATCATAGCCTCGGCAAGGCGATCTAACTTTTTAAGTTTTGCCGATACTAAACCGGTTAGTGTGGTAGGTGACGATATAGCGTTAACGGTTAAAGCTATTCCAGCGCAAGTTAGCGGGTTATGGTTGCCCAGCGAATTATTCGCTTTGCAGCAAGAGTTTCAACCCGCGCCAAGAAAATTTAAAGTGGGCGAACCGATCACTCGCACCATTACACTTACCGCAGTAGGGCTTTCAGAGGAGCAACTACCTGAAATTACCATGCAAGTTCCGCAAGGACTTAAAGTGTACCCAGATCAAGCTAAACTGCATACCGGCCTAAACAATGAACGTTTAGTCAGCCAAAAAGTGGTTAACTTTGCTATTGTTGCCAGTAAAGCCGGTGAATATCAGTTACCCAAAATTAGTATTCCTTGGTGGAATACCGTCACTAATAAAGCAGAAATAGCCACAATAGCAGGGCAAAAAATCATCGTATTACCCAACGCTGATATAGCACCAAGTACCATGCAGCAGCAACCACCGCGCATGAATTTTGAAAACCCAACCACACCAAAAGTTGTAGAAAGCGTAATCATTCAGCAAAACACCTTCTTGCAATGGCTATTTCTAGCCTTATGGCTGCTCACCTTATTAGCTTGGTATATAACAGCAAAGCGCCCTTTTAAGCCTAAGCAAGCCAATAGTGAAACTAACACCAAGGTCAGTAATGCTCATCTTGCTATTTTAGCTGCCTGTAAGAAGAATAATGGCGAATTAGCCTTAGCATGTTTGCTGCCATGGGCACGCTCTCAATCACAATCATTAGGCGATAATCAAAGCCAAGTACTAACAACACTTGACTCATTGCACGATTATTTTAACGACCCCGCACTGTCTAACGCTATTATTGAGTTGCAACAAAGCTATTATGGAAAAAATCCAAGTGCTTGGTCAGGCAACAAGCTGAGCCTTGCCATTCAAGCTCTGAATAAAATCAAACTCAGCAAGTCATCCGAGGTTGATATCAGTATTAATCCTTAGCAGCGTCTAGCAATTAAGCTTATCTACATTAACGTTATTGAAATCACCTGTTCAACATAAATAAAGCCGACCTATTCAAGGTCGGCTTTTGTGTCAAAGATAGTTAAATTTTATTTAACTTAATGGACTAAAGTCCAATCTACAGAAAAACTTCGAGTGACAATGCAACCTTGGCCGATTTTTTCTCGGTCAGGCTTTAATCCGTTAAGCGTTAAGCAAACGATTAACCTCAAAGAGCCAAAAAACCTAGCGCTAATAACTTAACACTAAAAACCTACCACTAAAAAACATCACTTTTGACTTAAAAATTTTTTAACAACAGCTACATCTAGAAAAAGTTAATTCAATTAAATTTCAAGCAGTTATTTGAGCTATAGTGGGACTATGTAAATAAATGCTTTTGTGTGAAATAAAATGACAAAGCCTCAGGTCTTTTACAACATGGCGACAAAACAAGTTAGATACGAAGCACTCGTTAAAGCATTACATGCAGATTTATATCGATATGGCTACTGGTTATGCCACGATAAGCATATTGCCGAAGACTTAGTGCAAGAAACATTTTTACGTGCATGGCGCGCGCTTGACTCGTTGAAAGACGAAAAGGCGGCAAAGTCATGGTTAATCACTATTTTGCGCAGAGAAAACGCTCGTCGTTTTGAGCGTAAGCGTTTTGACATGAGCGAATATGAAGAAGCCACTATTGCCGATGTCAAAGCCACCAGTAGCGAACAGGAAATTGAAAACTACTGGTTACGGGAAAAAATAGCAAAAATGCCTGAAGAATATCGTGAACCCTTAGTTTTACAGGTAATTGGTGGTTTCAGTGGTGAAGAAATTGCCAGCATCTTGTCACTCAATAAAAATACCGTGATGACACGATTATTTCGTGCACGCAATCAATTGAAAGAGGCCGTAGACGACGAGCCAAAATTAAGAGGTCTACACAATGGATGACTTAAAATTTAGACGCAGTATGCTAGCAGAGCCAAATAACCGTGATGATGCTATCAAGGCCGCGATTAAAAGTGATTCCGCAAAACAAAAATTTTCGCAAGAACTTGACACATTAGAACATAAAATCGCTCAAGCCATGCATATCCCCGTGCCTGAAGATTTAGCTAATAAGTTAATTTTACGCCAAACTTTTGCTAGCCATCAGCAACAAAAACGTAAAACACGTGTGCGTTTGTCGATGGCAGCATCTGTTGCTCTGGTGATGGGCTTAACCGTTAACTTTATGATGTTTTCTAACACCTATAAAAACTTGGGTGACTATGCTATCGCGCATGTTAATTATGAAGCATCGCACTTCTCTAACAATGATCAACCAAGGGTAACACTGGCCTCATTAAATGAGAAAATGGCGACATTTAAGGGCAGTTTTGATAGTACCTTGGGTAACTTAATCTTCGCTGATTATTGTCGTTTTAATGGCAGTAACAGCCTGCATTTAGTGTTTCAAGGTCAATCAAGTCCGGTCAATATTTTTATTTTACCCGATGACAAAGACATTAAGTTTGTTGCTAATTTTGCTAATGATAAGTTACAAGGTCGGTCATTAAACTTTAATCATTCAAATATCATTGTAGTAGGAGATAAGAACGAGCCTATAAAGCAATGGCAAGAACGAGTGAGTGATCATATTACTTGGTCAATTTAGTCGTCAAACTGATACTCATGCCAATAAATCCCTTACCTCTTAGCCAACTTAAAAAAACTTAGATTACAGGTTCGTCGTTTCAGACTGAGCCTGAATACCTACATCCATGTGTTGATTGCTACGACATTGATAGCTTGCATCTGAGGCCAATTAGAGCGGTTACCCAAATTTCATCAAGATAATAGTTATGCTCGTTCACTGCTAATACGTTGCCCCAATGTTCTTCACCCTTTGTACATCAACGTACTAGTGTTGTGCCGCTATGAGTGGCTAATAACAACCTTATTAGCTCCTTATCAAATAGTAAACACCGCATATTAAGTCGCCTTTAAACGCACTCTTTTGCCGTTCCCTCGCGCTTCGATCACCGCCCATAGTTTTGTTGTATAGTTAGTCACTATACAAAATGCTATTTATTCTAAAAGCTCTGGCAAGCGCTAAGTGAGAGCTAACTTAATGGCTTGGGTTTAAATTCCACGATTTAACAATAGATAGAGATTAAAGCCGTCAGCTTAAAAAACTATTGCTCAGAAAAAAAATAACAAAAAAAAGCCGTTAACATGAATTAACGGCTTCTATAACTTACTTAAAACTATTTAAAGTTTTACTGACAGCTAATAACTTAAAACTCAACGCTATCTATATCAGTTTATTTTAGTTTTAACTATGTTTAGCAACAACCTCATCAAATAATTTTTCGATTTCTGGTTGCTCTTTGGTTGTTAAGCGACTAACCAATACAATAGCGATACTTGCCATAATAAAGCCAGGTACAATTTCATACATCACATCACTAAGATGCTGACCATTTAGCGTTATAGGTGCATATATCCACACTAAAACGGTAATAGCTCCGGTCAACATACCGGCTAATGCACCATGTCGATTCATTTTCTTCCAATACAAACTCATAATAACCAAGGGTCCAAATGCAGCACCAAAACCGGCCCAGGCATTACTGACTAAAGTTAATATTGAGCTTTCTCTATCGTAAGCAAGAAAAATAGCGACAATGGCTACCAAGGCGACTGATATTCGGCCAACCAAGACTAATTGCTTTTCACTAGCGTTCTTATTCAAAAAGGCTTGATAAATATCGCCCGTTAATGAACTTGATGTCACCAATAATTGCGAAGAAATGGTGCTCATAATCGCCGCTAGAATCGCCGCTAGAATAAAGCCAGCGATAAGAGGGTGAAACAGTACCTGCCCTAATAAGATAAATATTGTTTCCGCATCATCAACTACCAAGCCTACTTTAGCCGCGTAAGCCACACCGGCAAGACCCGTAGCCATAGCACCACACAATGAAACGATCATCCAACTCATACCAATTCTTCTCGCTGCCGGTACATCTTCTACCGAACGAATAGCCATAAAGCGTACAATAATGTGAGGCTGACCAAAATAACCTAATCCCCATGCCATGGCAGAAATTATGGTGATAATAGTGACACCACTAAATAAGTCTATGAAGGCAGGGTCGACTTTTTCAATAGCTTGCATCATAGCGTCAGTACCTCCAACATCAGAGATCGCGACAATGGGCACAAGCACCAAGGCAACAAACATAATACAGCCTTGTACAAAATCAGTCAGACTCACAGCTAAAAAACCACCGAAAAGTGTATAAAGTACAACAACACCAGCGGTAATATATAAACCTACTTCATAGGTTAGACCAAACGAACTTTCAAATAATTTACCACCGGCAACAATGCCTGAAGAAGTATATAAGGTAAAAAATAAAATAATAACAATCGAAGAGGTGATGCGAAGTGCGTGTGAGCTATCAGCAAAGCGATTTTCGAAAAAATCGGGCAAAGTAATCGAATCATTTGCCATCTCGGTATAAGTTCTTAATCTTGGTGCTACGATAAGGTAATTTAAATAAGCACCTAGGACTAAACCAAAAGAAATCCAAGCACTGCTCAAGCCTACTGTGAACATTAACCCGGGTACACCCATTAGCATCCAACCGCTCATGTCAGAGGCCCCGGCAGAAAGCGCTGTTACCCCAGGTCCTAAACTACGTCCCCCAAGCATAAAACCAGATACATCGCTAGTTGATTTTCTATAGGCATAAATACCTATTCCCAACATAACAACAAAGTATAGTGCCAATGAAATCATCGTTCCTACAGCCATTTAACCTCCGAAAAACATTATACCAATCGAACCAATTTATTTTATCACTTAACGGTCATTGATTTGTTTGGTATTAAAACTGTTCAAATATATAGCACATTGCTACTCAATTGAACGTGAACAACAATAATAGGCTTAGTTAATAATTGATTCCATGTTTTTCGTAAGTATTAACAATTATTTGTGTTATAAATGAATCAGCTAATGTGAAAATTAAGTTAACTAAACAATAATACTAAATAAAAAAACTAAAATTATTTTTTATAACATAGGATTAATTAGGAATTTGAATGTACTTTTACGCAGCTAGGCAGCCAATATTAGATATAGATAAAAATCTATTTGCCTACGAATTGTTGTTTCGCGATAGCATCATCAATGTTTTCCCCGATATTGATGGTGACGAAGCGACAACAAAAATTATTGAAGCCAGTAACTTTAATCTTGGCATTAGTGAATTTACTGGCAATAAACCTGCCTTTATTAATTTTACTTTAGAAACCCTCATTAAAGGTTATCCAGAAACATTAACACCAGAAGAAGTGGTTGTTGAAATTTTAGAGACCGTAAAGCCAGGTAAAAAGTTATTATCGATATGCAAAGATTTACATAAAAAAGGCTATACTATCGCGTTAGATGATTATATTCATCAATCTGTATGGCAGCACTTTTATCCTTTTATACACATCATTAAAATTGACTGGCAAATCACCACATTAGACACCATAGAAATTGTAAAAGCTGCCATTAAAGATTTTCCGCACATTAAATTGCTGGCAGAAAAAGTTGAAACCTACGAAGAATATAACCAAGCATTAGCGTTAGATTTTGAATTATTTCAAGGCTTCTTTTTCGCTAAGCCTGAGATGATAAAAACCAAAAGTCTATCGCCATCACAAATAGCAATGGCAGAACTCCTCTATGAAACCTCAAAAAAAGAGTTAGACCTTGCCAGTATTACATCAGTTTTTGAACGCGATGTTACTTTGTCCTACAAACTACTGCGTTATGCTAACTCAGCAATTTTCAAACGTCGCACTGATATTTCAACGATTAAACAAGCACTTGTTATATTAGGCTCAGCTGAATTAATACGTTTTCTGGGTTTAATGTTTGCAGCAAATATTAATCCTGATAAGCCATCTGAACTTATTAACGAGGCTATGATCCGAGCAAAATTTTGTGATTTAATGGCCAGTGAAATTAAATCACCACTAGATAGCTCAATTGCCTTTTTAACCGGTTTATTGTCGTTAATTGATGCCATTGTTGACGAAGACTTAGCCAATATTCTCACCAAGTTGCCACTAGCTCAAGAAATCAAAGACACGTTATTAACCCGTAAAGGTGATATGGCGGCCTTAATTATGCTGTTAGAGTTTATTGAACGAGCCGAGTGGTCAAAAACCAACATAGTCATGGCCAAGCTTGGCTTAAACAAAGCCACTGTCCTTAAAAGCTATAATCAAGCAATCGCTTGGGCAGACGAACAAAAACTTGCCAATTATTAGTCATCACTTAACAAAAATTTAAAGGCGTGGCATAGATAGCTGTCAGTAAAAATAGCGATCAGCTTTCAGTTAACTCTCTTTGGCACAAATGACGACTGAAAAAACAAGACTCAGCTGTAAATGGTTGATTGCCGATCACGTAAATCAACTGCTTAACAGCTGACGGACTGAAATCCGATCGACAAAACAACCGCCCAAGGTTGCATTATCACCTGTATTTTTTATGTAGGTTGGACTTTAGTCCATCGAGTTAAATGCAATTTAACTACCTGTGGCATAAATACTAATCAAGAATAAACAGTGTTTGGTTATTCAAAAAGGCTATTCAAAAATATCAGATTTTTAAAGACATATAAATATCCACGTCTTCTTCAGCGTTAAATTTAAGATAGTATTTAGATAAAATAGCCTCGTCAAAGCTTATAGACTTAAGTTGACGAGTATTGCTCTGCTATCCAATTTTGGTATGAGCCATCCATCACACTCTGCCACCAGGATTCATTATCTAAATACCAAGCAACCGTTTTAGCGATACCGGTTTCAAATGATTCTTTAGGTTGATAGCCTAACTCATTATTGGTTTTAGTCGCGTCAATAGCGTAACGACGGTCATGGCCAGGCCGGTCTTTGACATAAGTAATAAGTGATTCAGTATTTTGCTCAATGGCCGCTTTTGCATTCGGAAAACGTGTTGCTAAAGCTTTATTTTTAATAAATTCTTGTTCTACCAGTTTTGAAATGGTTTTAACAATATCAATATTTGCCCATTCATTATCGCCACCAATATTATAGTTTTCACCCACTCGACCATTTTGTAAGACTAAATCAATGCCATAAGCGTGGTCTTCAACGTATAGCCAGTCACGAATTTGTTGGCCATCACCATATATTGGCAAAGCTTTATTATGCAAAATGTTAGTAACCACTAAAGGAATAAGCTTTTCAGGAAAATGAAACGGCCCATAATTGTTTGAACAGTTACTCGTGGTAACATTTAAACCATAAGTATGGTGATAAGCACGTACCAAATGATCACTTGCCGCTTTACTGGCAGAATAAGGCGAATTGGGGGCGTAAGCAGTATCTTCTGTAAAAGCAGGGTCGGTCGCTAAAAGCGTGCCGTACACTTCGTCTGTAGACACATGATGAAAACGATGCTCGGCAAGTACACCATCACCGTCTAACCAAACTTTTTTCGCCGCTTTAAGTAAGCTATAGGTACCAATAATATTGGTTTCAATAAAAGCATCAGGGCCAGTAATTGAGCGGTCAACGTGAGATTCTGCCGCAAAATGCACCAAGGTATCAATACCCTGTTCAATCAGTAATGCTTCAACTAACCCTTGGTCGCAAATATTGCCATGCACAAAAGTGAAGTTTCCTTCATCCTTTACACTATCTAAATTAGCCATATTTCCTGCATACGTTAGTGCATCAAGTACAACAACTTTATCGGCTGGATACTTTGCCATCCAGTAGTGTACGAAGTTAGCCCCTATGAAACCTGCACCACCTGTAACTAATAATTTTTTCATAACAACTCTCTAAGAAATTTGATATATAAGCGATCAACACTGAGCAATACATAATAAATAAACAATAAATTAAGACTGCTCTGCTTTTAACGCATGCATCATAGTGGCCAACTGTGTTTGCCAGTGAACAAACGAAAGCTCAGGCAAGGCAAGCATTAAACTGCTTTTATCTAACACACTATAATGTGGCCGTTTGGCCGGCGTTGGGTATTGGGCAGTAGTTATCGGTTTGATGGGTATTTTTTTAGTTAATAAACCCAGTTCATAGCCCATATTTTGAATAGCGACCGCAAAATCAAACCAGCTGGCAACACCCGTATCGGTATAGTGATGAATACCTGTGATATTGTGCGTTAAACTTGCAATACAAGCTGCAGCCAAGCCCTTCGCGTAAGTAGGCGACCCTACCTGGTCACTAATAATGCCAAGCTCAGGCTTGGTATTCATTAAGTTCAGCATAGTTTTTACAAAATTATTACCGTGCGTTGAATACACCCAAGACGTGCGAATAATAGTGCTTCGCTCTGGGTAAACCTTGGTAATTAACTGCTCACCTTGAGCTTTACTCGCGCCATAAATCCCTAAAGGCCGTATTTCATCCTTAGGTAAATAAGGCGCGCCTTTATCACCATGAAAAACAAAGTCTGTCGATATATGCACAAAAGCCAAGGATAAATTTTTACACGCCTGCGCGAGATTACCTACCGCTTTAGCATTAAGGGCGTAGGCATTGTTAACATCACTTTCAGCCTTATCTACGCCGGTATAGGCAGCAGCATTTATAACACCCGCAGCTTTATGCTGCTGTAAACTATGAGTGATTGCTGCAATATTTTGCAGGTCAATATCATTACGCCCTAAACAGAGTATTTCATGCTCGGGAGATGAAAACTGACTTAACTCCCAAGCTAATTGACCCGACTTGCCTATAACAATTATTTTCATGGTTTTATCTGACTTTACGTATACAAGGAAGTAAGCGAAGCAGTAAACGCGGGGGCATCTTTAAACAACAACCCCACTTCATCTTTTACGGCTAAAACAGGCGCTTGACCATTAACCAGCGGCCACTGAATATTTAACGCTGGATCATTCCACAATAGTGACACTTCATGCTCTGGCGCATAATAATCTGTGCATTTATAAACAAATTCTGCTGACTCACTCATGACATAAAAACCATGGGCAAAACCTTCAGGCACCCATAATTGACGCTTATTTTCACCAGAAAGCACCACGGCGACATGCTGACCGAAAGTAGCCGACGATTTACGCATATCAACCGCAACATCATAAACCTCACCTGAGGTAACACGTACTAACTTACCTTGAGTGTTTTTCAGTTGGTAATGCAAGCCGCGCAAAATACCATGGCTCGATTTACTGTGGTTGTCTTGTACGAAAGTATGTTCAGAGCAATGCTCATTAAACGTATCAACACGGAAGGTTTCCATAAAAAAACCACGTTCATCACCAAATACTTTTGGTTCAATAATTTTAACGTCGGCTATCCTAGTATCAATATAATTCATAAAATCCCATCAAAACTTCAAAATCAACTTATGTAGGGGCGAATTCATTCGCCGTGGCAAAACCTAATTATGAATCCAAAAAGCGACTAAAGTCGCCCCTACAAGGAGATAAAATAAAAACCAAAAGCTCTTTTGTTAAAAACCTCATTCGCTTCTTATTGTTTCCTTCCTGTAAAAAAATAAGGCCATATTTCACAGGGAGAAATGAATGAGAACAGCAGAAGAGAAGCCCTTTAAAACACACGCTCTTCAATCAGCTTGATCAAATATTCGCCATAGCCACTTTTAAGTAAAGGCTGGGCAATTTCACGCAGCTTTGCTTCAGTTAACCAACCATTGCGAAAGGCAACCTCTTCAGGGCAGTTAACCTTTAAACCCTGGCGCTTATCAATAGTGGCAATAAATTGTGCTGCAGCGAGTAAGTCGTCATGAGTACCGGTATCAAGCCAAGCCGTGCCACGGCCCATAATTTCGACCTTCAATTCACCCGCTTGCAAATACTGCTCAATCACATCAGTAATCTCTAATTCACCGCGCGCTGAAGGCTTAACATTTTTAGCTAATTGCACTACGCGAGCATCAAAAAAGTACAAACCAGGTACCGCATAATTTGACTTAGCCACTTGAGGTTTTTCTTCAACAGATATTGCCGTACCGTTCGCGTCAAACTCCACCACACCATATGATCTTGGATTCGACACATGGTAGCCAAATACAGTACCACCACTTAATTGTGCATTAGCATTTTTAAGTGACTTGACCAAATCGTGGCCATAAAACATATTGTCACCAAGTACTAAAGCCGCCGCAGAGCCATTAAGAAAATCTTCAGCTAATATAAAGGCTTGGGCTAAGCCATCTGGGCTAGGTTGAATTTTATAAGAGAGGGTAATACCAAAATTTGAGCCATCACCTAATAGTTCTTCAAAACGGTGGGTTTCTTCTGGTGTTGATATGATGAGTATTTCTTGGATACCTGCTTGCATTAGTGTCGCAAGTGGATAATAAACCATAGGTTTATCGTAAACAGGCATCAGCTGCTTACTAACAACTTTCGTGAGTGGGTAAAGTCGTGTGCCACTGCCGCCGGCTAAAATTATTCCTTTATGCATAAATCGTCCTTGTTTATAATAAATTCAGTACAGTAATTATTGTGCTTAGAAAACATTAACTAAAGTTGCATTATCACCCATAGGCTATATCTAGCTTGACTTTAGTCCATCAAGCTTAAATACAGCTGTCAATTATTCATCTGCCAAGCGTGCTAATATCTGCTTGGTTTTACTGAGAGCTGACAGCTGATAGCTAACAGCTTTACTTCGAATTAAAATCAGTAATTTAGCTATTCAAAACCATTGGGGTTTTTAGACTGCCAGCGCCAAGTATCTGTAATCATAGTAGCTAAATCAAGTTTTGCATGCCAGTCGAGTAAGGTCTTCGCAACACTTGCATCAGCGTAAACGGTGCCAATATCACCGGCTCGGCGTGGCGCAATGTTATACGGGATATCTTGTCCTGAAATCTCTTGAAAAGTGTTAACTATCTCTAACACCGAGGTACCATTACCTGTGCCCAAGTTAATCGGTACACAGCCTTTAATGTCACTTAATGCCTCTAACGCTTTAACATGCCCTTGGGCCAAGTCTACTACATGAATATAATCTCTAACGCCTGTGCCATCGGGGGTCTGATAATCGTCACCAAAAACTTGTAATTGCGCTAATCGGCCAACAGCCACTTGTGACACGTAAGGCAATAAATTGTTCGGAATACCATTAGGGTTTTCACCAATAAGACCAGATTCGTGTGCGCCAATCGGATTAAAGTAACGTAAACAGGCGATTGACCATTGTTCGTCACTGCGTGCTAGATCAAAGAGAATATTTTCAATCATCAGTTTGGTTTGACCATAAGGATTGGTCGCAGACGTTGGCATAGTTTCATCAAGTGGCGAGGGATTATTTTCACCATACACAGTTGCTGATGAACTAAACACTAAGTTTTTAACGTTATGCTCTGCCATAACTTGCAACAGTGTTACCGAACCAGAAACATTATTATGATAATAACTTAATGGCTTAACACTCGACTCACCCACAGCTTTTAAACCGGCAAAGTGCACTACAGCTTCAATGTTATGTTGCTCAAATACTTGCTTTAGTGCTTGGCGATCACAAATATCAGCTTGAATAAAGGTTACCGACTTGTCTGTTATTTGTTTAATACGGTCCAGCACTAATGTTGAAGAGTTGGATAAATTATCAACAATAACAATGTCTTTATCTAGCGCCAGTAATTCAATAACGGTATGGCTACCAATAAAGCCCGTTCCGCCTGTGATCAACAAACTCATCTTTAAATCCTTATAAGGTTAATGCTATTTATTATTGAATACCCGAAAGTAAACTATTGATAATATTTTGACACCAACGCAATGAATTTACCAAGTTTTTCTTTCGGTAGTTGATTGATGCCCGCCGCGGCAGCTCGACCACCGCCGGTGTCAAATTGTGCACAAAGTTCACCAGCGCCCACTTTATTATTAATAGGGGCACGCAGGCTTACCGTGTAACTAGCATCAATATTTAAGGTGATCACCGCATGCGCTTTATCAGGCTCCTGATTGGCTAATTCATTACCATAAACCCCACTGACTCTGCGCGACCAAGCGGCATCTTCAAGCTCAATAAGCTGCAAAGCTGCATCATCATGCAATACGTTCGCCTGTTTAGCTTGTGCCATGTCGCTTAAGTAGGCTTGCTCAAGAATGGCAAAAATAGAGTTGGCTTCATTAATCAAGGTAAAAGGGTCTGGATAGCCCAATAAAGTGGTAAATAAAACATCAGGGGCAATATGTAAATCATCAACCGTGCGACCGTAACCGTTATAGTTAATATAAATCCCTAAATTTTTCAGCTGAGCTTGTTCGCTATCTGACAAGCCAGCTTGCTGCGCTAACTGCTCGGCCGCTCGTAACATATTATCGCCAAAAGCCCCAACAATAGCCCATAAAGCAGATTTGCCAGCTAAATATTGATTCACCAATAAACTGGTGCAAGTATTGGCGTCAATATCTATAATTTTATCTAAATGTACAGAGGTCGGTATTTCACCCGTGCGATGATGATCAACATAAAACACCTCAACATTATTGGCAAGCAAGGCCTCTAAAGCGACAATGTTTTTTTCCATAGAAATATCAAGCACAGTAACAGAAGTTGCCTGTTCGACAGGTACTTGCTGTAATAATTGAATGTCGCGTTTAACGCCAGTGATCAGTGTTGAGGCTTTCGGTTGAGCCAAGCGCAGTTGTAACAGGGCAATAATGCCGTCAGCATCGCCATTAAAAACATCATAATGCATGCAAAAATCTCCTATATAAATTGTTTACTGATAAAGTTAGCATAAGTTACTGGTTAGTGTAATCTAGCTTGGATTTTAGTCCCTCGGGATAAGCGCCTGCTAATAGTTGTCGGACTAAAGTCCGACCTACATAAACAATTGCCCAAGGCTACATTATCACCCGTAGGTTTTATGTGGGCCTTTGTAGGTTGGACTTTAGTCCATCAAGTTAAATGAAATTTAACCGTCTTCTGCCTCAATGCCAATTGAGAAAATAATACTCGCTACCAGTGCTTGCTGGCCCATCACGTTAATCGCCGGCTAATAGTTGTCGGACTAAAGTCCGACCTACATAAACAATCGCCAAACGCTACGTTATCACCCGTAGGTTTTATGTGGGCCTTTGTAGATACCATCTCTCTATACCGATTTCAAACACTCATTTAAATTGCTTGAGATCGGTATTCGCTTTGGTGCTTTAACACCCCAAAACAAATCTGTACTAACTTTCTCATTGCAGCGCCAAG